>NZ_PSVU01000099.1:0-3306 GCF_002932515.1 Rathayibacter sp. AY1D5 | reverse complement strand
CCGGCAAGGCGAAGTCGACTGGCTGGAGAACGAGGCCGACCGGCTCTACCGCCTCGCCTACGGCGACGAGCGCCGCGTCCCCGCCCTCACCGTCACGCGCGCCGAGCTCGAACAGCGCAGAGCGCTGTCCGAGCCGCCCGTGGAAGTCACCCGCCGCGACGCTCTGGCGTCCTGGGGCATCGAGACACCCGCCACCGACACCCCGGCGGCCGCGGCCGCGGCCGAGAACCCGTCGACGTCGACGGGACCCACCAACCGCACGAGCAGGAGACGTCAGATGAGCACCAGGACCATCACCGGCAACCTCGCCGCCGACCCCGAGGCCGTGCAGGCGGGCCGCGTGCAGATCGTGAAGCTGCGCGTCATCGAGAACACCGGCGAATACCGCGCGGGGGAGTGGACCCCGCACGACGCCCCGACCACGCACTACGTCGAAGCGAAGTTCGAACTGGGCGAGCACGTGCTCGCCTCCCTCCACAAGGGAGACGGCGTGATCGTCGTCGGCTACGAGCGCACCGTCGCCTGGGGCGAAGGCGAGAACCGCCGCACCGGCCGCGTCCTCGAAGCCGACGCCATCGGCCCCAACCTCACCCGCGCGACCGCCGTCGTCACCACAACCACCCAGCGCGCACCCCGCCGCAGCGCCGCGGAGTAGAGCGCCCGCTCAGTTCTCGACGCGGAGCACGTAGAGGATGACGTGATCCTCCGGGATCGCTGCGCGCACTTCCGCGATCGCCGCGGCGCTCGTCGCCGCGTTGCTGCGCAACACCGTTGATGCCGATTCCGCGCGCGTCCGGTGTGCCAGCTCCCACATGCCTCCATCGTCGCATCCGACGCTGACACGACCCGCTCGAGTGTGGGGCCGGCGGCGCCGGCCCGTGAGGGGCGACCCCCTCACGCTCCCCGGTGTCCCGTTCCGGGGCGCGAGCTGCACTCGCGCAGCGGCGACGGAGCACCGCGGGTCGGAGGCCGCGATGCGGCCCGTTCCACCTGTTTTCTTCACCTCTCCGCGGTTTCAACCTATTTCGCTCCACCGGCTCCGTGCCACCGATAGCGGACGCGCCCTGCGGGCTTATTTCGCCCGCTATCGGCGTCACTGCGCCGCCTCCACTCAAACGGTTTTCCCCGCCGGAGAGGCAAAGAAAAACGATCAGCCAGAGGGAGCACCCACACCATGCAGATCACCACCGACTTGCAGACCACCGCGAAGACCTACCTCACGCTCGCGAACACCCGCGCGGTCGATATCCGTGTCGTGGGCACCGACCCCCAGACGACGCCCTCGGTGCACGTCACCCGCCGCACGTCCGGCGTCTGGGAGGCGTGGCACTCCGACCAGCTGCACGGCATCACCAGCGGTTCGTTCCGTCACTGCGTCGCCCACGCCCGCCGCGCAGCGATCCGCCGCGTCGCCCCGTTCCTGAACCGCTGAGAGGACCACACCATGACCCGCACCGACACCGGCCGCGCCACGGCCGAGCAGCTCGCCCTCATCCTCGACACCCGCCGCGCCGAGTCCGACGACGACGCGACCGCCACGGACGCCGAGATCCTCGCGCACATCCGCAACACGCTCACTCTTCCCGGCGAAGGAGCTCCGGGCGGATTCCCCGTCACCGACGACGGCACCGCCTACGCCGCCGCGCTGATCGCGTTCCTCACCCCCGCCGACAAGCAGGACACCGGCGCGGCACTGGCCGCTTTCCTCACCCCGACCCCGGAGACGCTGGACGAGCGTGCGGCACGCATCGAGTCGAACCGGCGCGCGGATGAGGGGTGGCAGGCGCTCTCCCCGGCGGAGCAGGCCGCGCAGATCGCGGCCGTCGAGCGGGCGGAGAACCCCAGCGGGCCGTGCGACTGCGCCAACTGCTCCGAGCCCGCCGACCGGTAGCCGCGCGGCGCGGGCCGGCCTTCCGGGCCGGCCCGTGAGGGGCGACCCCTCACGCTCCCCGGTCTTCCCCGTTCCGGGGGCGCGAGCTGCACTCGCGCAGCGGTGACGGAGCACCGCCGGCGGGAGCCGCTACGCGGCCGGATTACCCGTTTTCTTCACCTCTCCGCGGTTTCAACCTATCTCGCTCCGCCGGCTGCGTGCCGTCTCTCTCGGACGCGGTCGCAAGCTCCCTTATTTCGCCCAAGAGAGCCGTCACTCCGCCGACTCCACTCAATTGGTTTTCACTCGCCGGAGAGGCAAAGAAAAACGATCAGGAAGACGACAAAAGCCCCGTAGTTGGCTTAGAACCACGGGACTCGTCACCTTCATGGTCGCACACCGATTGAGGAGAAACCATCGTGAGTATCACCACCGGAACCGGGACCGTTCAGCACATCGACCCGACCGTCCTCGTGATCGAGGCGAACGTCCGCACCAGCGCCCCGCTGACGAAGGACTTCATCGCGTCGATCCGCGAGAACGGCGTCATCACCCCGGTCCTCGCCCGCCGCGACGAGCACGGCAACGTCATCGTCCGCGCCGGACAGCGCCGCACCCTCGCCGCCCGCGAGGCCGGAGTGCCCACGATCCCGGTCTACGTCGTGGAGGGCGACGAGACAACCGCGGATCGGATCGTTCAGCAGATCATCGAGAACGACCAGCGCGCCGAGCTGAGCGTCGCGGACCGCACCGCCGCGTGGGCGCAGCTCGCGTTTGAGGGCGTGTCCGCTGCAGCGATCGCCAAGCGCACCGGCACCAAGACCGACGCGGTGAAGAAGGGCCTTGCGGTCGCGGAGTCCGCGACCGTCACGTCCGTTCTGCACGAGCACGAGCTGACCCTGGACCAGGCGGCGGTGCTGTTGGAGTTCGAGGACGACTCCGACGCCCGCGCGAACCTGATCGAGGTCGCCACCCACGACCCGGCCCAGTTCGAGCACACCGCGCAGACCCTCCGCGACGAGGCCGCGCACCAGGCGCTCCTCGCGGCGACCGCCGCCGAGTACATCGGCAACGGCTTCCAGATCCTCACCCGCTCCGACGCTTACGGCGACCAGGCGACGTGGACGCCGGTGCGGCAGCTGCGCGGCGAGGACGGGAAGAGCGTCACCCCCGAGCAGGTCGCGGCCGCTCCCGGACGCGGAGTGCTCATCGACACCAGCTGGCGCGGCGAGGTCGAGGTCACCCTCCTCGTCCAGGACCCCACCGCCGCCGGATTCACCTACGCCTACGGAGCCCCCGAGCAGCCGCAGACCGAGGAGGAAACCGAGGAGGAGGCCGCCGAGAAGTCCGCGGAGCGGAAGGTGCTCATCGCCAACAACAAGGCGTGGAACGCGGCCGAGAAGGTGCGCCGCGAGTGGATCGCGACGTTCCTCGCC
>NZ_PSVU01000098.1:0-3706 GCF_002932515.1 Rathayibacter sp. AY1D5 | reverse complement strand
GCACGGCGGCGTCTCGGGAGCGGCCGGACGGAGCAGGCCGTGGTCAGCGGTCCTGCGGGTCCCCGCCGAGCTGGCCGATGGCGGGGAGGGGGCCGCCGTCGTCGGCGCCGGTGCGGCGCCAGCGGGCGATGGCGTTGCCCAGGTGGTAGATCACGAGGGCGGCGCCGGCGCCGAGGACGATGCCGCCGAGCTCGAAGCCGCCGGAGGAGAACGAGAAGCCGGCGATCGCGATCACGAGGGAGACCGCGGCGGTGTACTGGTTGACCGGGCGCGAGAAGTCGACGCGGTTGTCGATCCAGATCTTGATGCCGATCACGCCGATCAGGCCGTAGAGCGCGGTGGTGGCGCCGCCCAGGACTCCGGCCGGGATCGAGTTGAAGACGGCGCCGACCTTGGGCGAGAGGCTGAGCAGGATCGCGGTGACGCCGGCGACCCAGTAGGCGGCCGTCGAGTACACGCGGGTGGCCGCCATCACTCCGATGTTCTCGCCGTAGGTCGTGGTGCCGGAGCCGCCGAAGGCGCCGGAGAGGGTGGTCGCCACGCCGTCCGCGATCAGGGCTCGGCCGGTGCTGGCGTTGGCGGAGGCGTCGGTCATCGTCGCGACGCCGCGGACGTGTCCGACGTTCTCGGCGATGAGGACGAGCACGACCGGCAGGAACATCGCGATGCCCGACCACGTGGATCCGGAGGCGAAGTCGGGGAAGGTGAACGGCGGCAGCCCGAACCAGTCGGCCGCGCCGACCGCGGAGTAGTCGATCTCGTTCCGGAGCAGGGCGACGACGTAGCCGATGACCACGCCGAGGAAGATCGAGACGCGGCCGAGGAAGCCGCGGAGGAACACGCTCGACAGGATGATCGCGGCGAGCGTGATCGTCCCGGTGATCGGTGCCTGCTTGAAGCTGAGGTACGCGGTCGGAGCCAGGTTGAACCCGATCAGGGCCACGATCGCGCCGGCGACGACCGGCGGCATCAGCCTGTCGATCCAGCCGAGGCCGACGAGCTGCACGAGGACGCCGACGGCGGCCAGGAGGAGGCCCACGGCGACGACTCCGGCGAGCGCCGACCCCGTCCCTCCGACGGCGGTCGCGGCCGTGACGGGCGCGATGAACGCGAAGCTCGAGCCGAGGTAGCTGGGGAGCCGGTTGCGCGTGATCAAGAGGAACAGCAGCGTCCCGACTCCGGAGAAGAGCAGGGTCGTGGCGACCGGGAACCCGGTGAGCACGGGCACGAGGAACGTCGCTCCGAACATGGCGACGACGTGCTGGATGCCGATGGCGATCGTCGCCGGCCAGGCGAGCCGCTCGCCGGGGGCGACGACGGCGCCGGGCTCGACGGTGCGGCCGTCTCCGTGCAGGGTCCAGATGGGCATGGGGCTCCTCGGCGGGGAAGGGAGGCGGGGGTCGACGTTCACAGTAGCGAGGGGTCTGGCCGTGCCGCGGCACCCGACCTACGATCGGGCCATGGACGGAGCGCGGCGTCTCGGCGAGGAGGAGTTCTCCGCGCACCTCGCCGAGCGGGTCGCGCGGATCCGCGGGTCGTTCGGCGACCTCCCGCTCTGGGCGGTCTCGGGCTGGAGCGGTCCGCGGCTGCTGGCGGAGTGGACGCTGACGGGCGGCCCGCGGGGGCTCTCGTTCCTCGCCGACGACGCGGTCCCGGGCGGGCCGGGGCCCTCCGTCGAGATCCGCACGACCCTCGGCGATCCCCGGCACGACGTCGCGCTGCTCTGCTGCCGCGAGGAGGCGCCCGTCTCGTTCGTGCAGCCGGAGGCGCTGCCCGCTCCCACGCGGATCGCGGAGATCCCGGTCGACGGGGCTCCGGAGCCCTTCGAGGTGTGGGAGGGAGCCGGGGCCGTGCGCGCGGCCGCCTGGGTGCGGGGGCACGTCCTCACGCTGGAGTGCCGCGGAGTCGATCTGGACGCACTCGCGCTGGACGAGGTGGACGACATCGAGCCGTTCGTGGCCGGCTGGCTGGAGTTCGTCGGCGCCTCGCGGCGTTGAGCGCCGACCCGCGCTCCTGCGCTGCTGGGAGAGCGCGGAGTCCCGCTCGGCGCGCCGGTGAAAGATGTGCGCCGATCCCGGACAGGAGGGAGCATGAGGCACATGCCAGCTCCCCTCGCGGGTCCCGACCGGTTCGCCGCGGTCGCCGCCGCGGTCGCCGATCCCGTCCGCCGCTACCTCTGGCGGCGCACCGACTCCGCCACCGCCGACGACGTGCTCGCCGCGACGCTCTCGGTGCTCTGGCGCCGCAGCGCCGACGTCCCCGAGGACGACCCGGTGCCGTGGGCGATCGGCGTCGCCCGGCTCCAGCTGCAGAACGCCCGGCGGATGCAGCGCCGCCAGGTCATGCTCGCCCAGCGGATCGCGGTCGTCGATCCGCCCCAGGTGCAGATCGACGAGGGCGAGGCGTCGGGCGCGGAGGAGACCGTGCGCCTCGTGCTCGCCCGGATGCGCGAGCAGGACGCCGAGCTGCTGCGCCTCTGGGCGTGGGAGGAGCTCGACGTCCGCGGGATCGCCGCGGTCCTCGGAGTCACGGCGAACGCCGTCTCGATCCGCCTCCATCGCGCGCGGCGCCGCTTCGCCGAGCTCTACGACTCCACCGACCCGCACGCGCCCGAAGGGGGACTCCGATGACCGGAACCGACGACGAGGACGTCCGCCGCCTCCTCCGCACGGTCGACCCCGCGCGGAGCCTCCCCGCGCTCGACCGCGACGAGCTCGCCGAGCAGATCGCCGCCGCCACGGGCGAGGGCACGCGGACGGTGCACTCCCGCCGCCGCTCCCCCTGGCTGATCGTGGGAGTCGGCGCGCTGAGCGCCGGGGCCGCCGCCTCCCTCCTGCTGCCCTTCGCACTCGGCGTGGGCGGGGGCAGCACCTCGACGCTGATCCTGCCGAGCACGGGCGGGCCGATGGCCGCGTGCTCGCCGGTGACGGCCGCCGCACTGGCCCCCGCTCAGCTCGCGTTCCGGGCCGAGGTCCGCTCGATCGACGGGAGCACCGTCACCCTGCACGTGCTCGAGCGCTACGCGGGCGAGGTCGGCGACGGCGTCACAGTCACCCAGGGCAGGGAGACGGCGGTGGACGGGGCCCCGATCGTGTTCGAGACCGGGGTCGACTACCTGGTCGCGGCCGACGGCGACACGATCCTGACCTGCGGCCTCAGCGGCGAGAGCTCCCCCGAGCTCGCGGCGCTGTACCAGGAGGCGTTCTCACGGCAGTAGGCGGAGGCGGGTAGCGGCCCGGGCGGGCGGTGGCAAGGGCCTCCCCGATCGGGGGGAGCGCCGCGCAGGCTGGAGCGTGGGCCTCCCGGCCCTCCCCCTCCGGTCGCCCGGCGGCGCCCGCGGGCCCTCGGCGACACCGCCCCGCCCGCCCCGCAGGAGGCCCGCATGCCGGTGTTCCGGCTCCTCGAACCGCTCCACGCCGCCGGTGTCGCGCTCGCCGACCTCGCGAGCGATCGGCTCCGCCTCCACGGCGACGGCTCCGACGTCCGCATCACCGCGGTGACCGTCGCGCACACCGAGGCGGGCCCCGGCGCCCTCTTCGCCGCGCTCCCCGGCAGGAGGAGCCACGGGGCCCGGTTCGCGGCCGACGCGGCGGCGGCAGGAGCGGTCGCCGTGCTCACCGACGCGGGCGGGCTCGACGAGGCGCGCGCCTCCGGACTGCCCGTCCTCCTCAGCGACGACCCCCGCACCGCCCTCGGCCCGGTCGCG
>NZ_PSVU01000097.1:1995-3791 GCF_002932515.1 Rathayibacter sp. AY1D5 | reverse complement strand
CCTTCTCTTCGGGGTTGGGGGTCGTAATTTTTTTACGGAGAGTTTGATCCTGGCTCAGGACGAACGCTGGCGGCGTGCTTAACACATGCAAGTCGAACGATGAAGCCCAGCTTGCTGGGTGGATTAGTGGCGAACGGGTGAGTAACACGTGAGTAACCTGCCCTTGACTCTGGGATAAGCGCTGGAAACGGCGTCTAATACCGGATACGACCTGCCCCGGCATCGGGTGCGGGTGGAAAGTTTTTCGGTCAAGGATGGACTCGCGGCCTATCAGCTAGTTGGTGAGGTAATGGCTCACCAAGGCGACGACGGGTAGCCGGCCTGAGAGGGTGACCGGCCACACTGGGACTGAGACACGGCCCAGACTCCTACGGGAGGCAGCAGTGGGGAATATTGCACAATGGGCGAAAGCCTGATGCAGCAACGCCGCGTGGGGGATGACGGCCTTCGGGTTGTAAACCTCTTTTAGTAGGGAAGAAGGGCTTCGGCTTGACGGTACCTGCAGAAAAAGCACCGGCTAACTACGTGCCAGCAGCCGCGGTAATACGTAGGGTGCAAGCGTTGTCCGGAATTATTGGGCGTAAAGAGCTCGTAGGCGGTTTGTCGCGTCTGCTGTGAAAACCCGAGGCTCAACCTCGGGCCTGCAGTGGGTACGGGCAGACTAGAGTGCGGTAGGGGAGAATGGAATTCCTGGTGTAGCGGTGGAATGCGCAGATATCAGGAGGAACACCGATGGCGAAGGCAGTTCTCTGGGCCGTTACTGACGCTGAGGAGCGAAAGCGTGGGGAGCGAACAGGATTAGATACCCTGGTAGTCCACGCCGTAAACGTTGGGAACTAGATGTGGGGACCTTTCCACGGTCTCCGTGTCGCAGCTAACGCATTAAGTTCCCCGCCTGGGGAGTACGGCCGCAAGGCTAAAACTCAAAGGAATTGACGGGGGCCCGCACAAGCGGCGGAGCATGCGGATTAATTCGATGCAACGCGAAGAACCTTACCAAGGCTTGACATATACCGGAAACTTCCAGAAATGGTTGCCCCGCAAGGTCGGTATACAGGTGGTGCATGGTTGTCGTCAGCTCGTGTCGTGAGATGTTGGGTTAAGTCCCGCAACGAGCGCAACCCTCGTTCTATGTTGCCAGCACGTCATGGTGGGAACTCATAGGAGACTGCCGGGGTCAACTCGGAGGAAGGTGGGGATGACGTCAAATCATCATGCCCCTTATGTCTTGGGCTTCACGCATGCTACAATGGCCGGTACAAAGGGCTGCGATACCGTAAGGTGGAGCGAATCCCAAAAAGCCGGTCTCAGTTCGGATTGAGGTCTGCAACTCGACCTCATGAAGTCGGAGTCGCTAGTAATCGCAGATCAGCAACGCTGCGGTGAATACGTTCCCGGGCCTTGTACACACCGCCCGTCAAGTCATGAAAGTCGGTAACACCCGAAGCCAGTGGCCTAACCGCAAGGAGGGAGCTGTCGAAGGTGGGATCGGTGATTAGGACTAAGTCGTAACAAGGTAGCCGTACCGGAAGGTGCGGCTGGATCACCTCCTTTCTAAGGAGCATCTGGACACCGCAGGGTGTTCCAGGCGCCAGATCAAAGCGAATGTCTTTGCTGGTAGCTCATGGGTGGAACATTGAACTAGGTGCTCGGTGAGATCGTCTCGCGTCAGTACAGCCTTCGGGTTGGGAACGCGTCGGGGCGGTGGAGTCGGGTACATGCACGCTGTTGGGTCCTGAGGGACCGGGCCGGCTGCCTTCGGGTGGCGGGGTCGACTCTCCGGATCCTTTTCTCAC
>NZ_PSVU01000097.1:0-1897 GCF_002932515.1 Rathayibacter sp. AY1D5 | reverse complement strand
CTTTGAGAACTACACAGTGGACGCGAGCATCTTAGATTCACGGCTTCGGTCGTGGATCGACAAGATTCGCATGGCGCGGCTTTCGGGCTGCGGTCATGCAAATCATTGGATCTGCAACTTTTCGAGTTGTAGTTTCTTAACTCATGTGATTAGCAAGTTCATAAGAGCAAACGGTGAATGCCTTGGCATCTGGAGCCGAAGAAGGACGTCGTAATCTGCGATAAGCCTCGGGGAGCTGATAAACGAGCTGTGATCCGAGGATTTCCGAATGGGGAAACCCCGCCAGGCCCCTTGTGGTGACCTGGTGACTCCCGCCTGAATATATAGGGCGGGTAGAGGGAACGTGGGGAAGTGAAACATCTCAGTACCCACAGGAAGAGAAAACAACAGTGATTCCGTCAGTAGTGGCGAGCGAACGCGGAAGAGGCTAAACCGAGTCATGTGTGATACCCGGCAGGGGTTGCATGGCCGGGGTTGTGGGACTTTTCGTTCCGGTCTGCCGGCCGGTGAACGTTACAGCGCATCATAGACGAACAGGTTTGAACGCCTGGCCAGAGCGGGTGCGAGCCCCGTAGTCGAAATGGTGTTATGGCGTGAAGAGTATCCCAAGTAGCACGGGGCCCGAGAAATCCCGTGTGAATCTGTCAGGACCACCTGATAAGCCTAAATACTCCCAGATGACCGATAGCGGACAAGTACCGTGAGGGAAAGGTGAAAAGTACCCCGGGAGGGGAGTGAAATAGTACCTGAAACCGTTTGCTTACAAACCGTCGGAGCCTCCTTGTAGGGGTGACGGCGTGCCTTTTGAAGAATGAGCCTGCGAGTTAGTGCTCTGTGGCGAGGTTAACCCGTGTGGGGCAGCCGTAGCGAAAGCGAGTCCGAATAGGGCGATTCAGTCGCAGGGTCTAGACCCGAAGCGAAGTGATCTATCCATGGCCAGGTTGAAGCGACGGTAAGACGTCGTGGAGGACCGAACCCACTTCAGTTGAAAATGGAGGGGATGAGCTGTGGATAGGGGTGAAAGGCCAATCAAACTTCGTGATAGCTGGTTCTCTCCGAAATGCATTTAGGTGCAGCGTTGCGTGTTTCTTGCCGGAGGTAGAGCTACTGGATGGCCGATGGGGCCCAAAAGCTTACTGACGTCAGCCAAACTCCGAATGCCGGTAAGTGAGAGCGCAGCAGTGAGACTGTGGGGGATAAGCTTCATAGTCGAGAGGGAAACAACCCAGACCACCAACTAAGGTCCCTAAGCGCGTGCTAAGTGGGAAAGGATGTGGAGTTGCACAGACAACCAGGAGGTTGGCTTAGAAGCAGCCACCCTTGAAAGAGTGCGTAATAGCTCACTGGTCAAGTGATTCCGCGCCGACAATGTAACGGGGCTCAAGCACGCCACCGAAGTTGTGGCATTGACATTAGTGGTAGGCCTTCGTGGTCCAGCCGTGTTGATGGGTAGGAGAGCGTCGTGTGGCGAGTGAAGCGGCGGTGTGAACCAGCCGTGGATGCCACACGAGTGAGAATGCAGGCATGAGTAGCGAAAGACGGGTGAGAAACCCGTCCTCCGGAAGACCAAGGGTTCCAGGGTCAAGCTAATCTTCCCTGGGTAAGTCGGGACCTAAGGCGAGGCCGACAGGCGTAGTCGATGGACAACGGGTTGATATTCCCGTACCGGCGAAGAACCGCCCAAGACAATCCAGTAGTGCTAAGTATCTGAATCCCTTTGATGGATCCCTTCGGGGTGAAGCGTTGGGCCTAGCGTACGACCCCGTGCTGGTGCGTTTAGCGTATTAACAGGTGTGACGCAGGAAGGTAGCCGAGCCGGGCGATGGTTGTCCCGGTCTAAGGATGTAGGGCGAACGATAGGCAAATCCGTCGTTCATATAGCCTGAGATCTGATGGG
>NZ_PSVU01000096.1:0-3857 GCF_002932515.1 Rathayibacter sp. AY1D5 | reverse complement strand
GGACGACCCCGCGGTCGGCGACGGCCGCTCGAGCATCTGGCTCGACCCCTCCGTGCCCCTCTACTTCAAGTACTTCGGCGGCGGGGTGGGGGCGGCGTCCGGCTCCTGCACGAGCTGCAGCCCGCCGGACGAGTTCGCCGAGACGGTCAGCAGGTCGATCCAGGTGCGGTTGATCGAGGGGACCCGTCCGCCGAAGTACTTGAAGTAGAGGGGCACGGAGGGGTCGAGCCAGATGCTCGAGCGGCCGTCGCCGACCGCGGGGTCGTCCCGCCAGGAGAAGAAGAAGCTCTCGCGGCGGCGCAGCTTGTTGGCGATGACGATCTGGACGTGCGTGAGCGTGCGGTCGTCGAACTCGATCTCGACTCCCGAGGCTCCGTAGAGCAGCTTCCCCATGGGGGCCTCCCGGCCGCCCGTCGCCGGGCGGTGCATGACGGTGCCCGCGGGCACGAGAAGCGGGACCGTTCCGGCGCCCGCCGTGGACCGGGCGGCTCGCATCCGGACGCGGGCGCCCGGGCTCGGAACCGCCCGGTGACGACTCTAGGCGAGGCGGCGCGGGCGCGCGGGATCCTCGTCCGATTCCCGAACACCGGGCTCCTCCGGCCGGAAGGACGACCGGTCCGGAGGCGCGCCCGGCGCCCTGCCGGATCCGGGCGAGACGCGCCGGGGCGCTGCCGCGCGCATGTCGGAGGTCGGACGTACGGTACCCGCATGATCGAATGCGCACTCTGCGGAACCGACGCCGTCGTCCTCGACCGCTCCGGCGGCCGCGACACCGAGGAGGAGCTCGTCGTGCTCTGCGCCGACTGCACCCCGGGCGAGATCACCCAGGCCCTCGAGGCCGGGCTGCTCGAGCCCGCTCGACGCAGCGCGCACGCCCGCGCCGCCTAGAGAGCGGCACGTCGGACGGAGTGCCCCCACTGGGACTCGAACCCAGACTGAGACGATTTTAAGTCGTCTGCCTCTGCCGATTGGGCTATGGGGGCGACCACCGGGAGGAGCGACCCTCCCGGCGGCGGTGTCAGGACTTGGCGGGCTCGCCGCCGACCGGGACCGGAGCACCGGCCTGGCCGGGGATCTGCGCCGGGGCCTGCGCGGCCGGAGCCTCGGCGGCCGGGGCCGCCGGACGCGGACGCGACGCGTAGGTCTCGAAGGAGCCGCGGGGGTACTCGCGGGCCTCGATCGAGGCGATGTCGCGGCCGAGCCAGAGGTTGTTCCACCAGCCCCAGACCACGCGGAACTTGCGCTCCCACGAGGGCATGGCGAGACCGTGGTAGCCGCGGTGCATCACCCAGGCGGGGAAGCCCTTCACGGCGATCTTGCCGGACTGGAACACGCCGATGCCGATGCCCAGGCCCGCTACCGCGCCGAGGTTCTTGTGCACGTAGTCGACCGGCTCCTCGCCGCGGAGCACCGCGGTGATGTTCTTGGCCATGAGCTTGCCCTGGCGGACGGCGTGCTGGGCGTTCGGCACGCAGAAGCCGCCGACGCCGCCGCCGGTGAGGTCGGGGACGGCCGTCGCGTCGCCGGCGCCCCAGGCGCCCTCGACGAGCACGTCGTCGTGGCCGACGCGGAGGTCGGCGCGCACGCGCAGGCGGCCGCGCTCCTCGATGGGCAGGTCGGAGTTCTTGATCGACGGGTTCGCCATGACGCCCGCGGTCCAGATGATGAGGTCCGACTCGAAGCTCTCGCCCGTCGACAGCTGGATGACGCCGTTCTCGGCCGACTTGAGCTGCGTGTCGAGGTGCACGGTGGCGCCGCGCTGGTCGAGGTTCTTCAGCACCCAGTGGCTCGTCTCGAGGGCGACCTCGGGCATGATCCGGCCCATCGCCTCGATGAGGTGGAACTGCGTCTCCTCGAAGTCGATCTCGGGGTAGCGCTTGAGCAGCGCGCTCGCGAAGGAGCGCAGCTCGGCGAAGACCTCGATGCCCGCGAACCCGCCGCCGACGACCGTGACGGTCAGCAGGCGCGAGCGCTCGGGGCCGGCGGGGAGCGACGCGGCCTTGTCGAAGTTCGTGAGCATGCGGTCGCGGATCGCGGTCGCCTCCTCGATCGTCTTCAGGCCGATCGCGTTGTCGGCGACGCCCGGGATCGGGAAGGTGCGCGAGACGGAGCCGGCGGTGACGACGATCTGGTCGTACTCGAACTCGTAGGGCTCGCCCACGGTCGGGGTGATCGTCGCGGTGCGGTTCGCGTGGTCGATCTTCGTCACCTTGGCGGCGAGGATCGCGGTCTTCTTGAGGTGGCGGCGGAGCGAGACGATCGCGTGGCGCGGCTCGATCGACCCCGCGGCGACCTCGGGGAGGAAGGGCAGGTACGCCATGTAGGGCAGCGGGTCGACGATCGTGACCTCTGCCTCGTGCGGGCGGAGCTGCTTCTCGAGCTTCCACGCGGTGTAGAAGCCGGCGTAGCCGCCTCCGACGATCAGGATTCTGGGCACGGTTGACTCTCCAAGAGGGATGGACAATGCGAACACCCTCACGCAATGCGAAGTGCCCGCTCTCGATGCGGTGGGCAGCACTGACCCCGACTGGGAATCAGCTTAGCGAAGAGCGCGCCGGTGGTGGCGCCTCCGTGGCTCCGGTAGGAGCGGCTACGCGTCGAGCGGCCTGCAGGCGCAGCGCTCGGGAGACCAGTCGGCGCGGGCCAGGGCCAGATCGCCGATCGGATTGACGCCGAGGCCCGCCGCGAGGGCGTGCGCGGCGAGGGCGTGGAGGCACTTCACCCGCGAGGGCATGCCCCCGGAGGAGATGCCCGCGATCTCGGGGACGGAGCCGACGCTCTCGCGGTCGGCCAGGAACGCCCGGTGCGCAGCGGCGTACGCCTCGCGCAGCTCCTCGTCCTCGGCGAGCATCGCGTTGTACTCGACCATGACCTGGGTGGCCTCGAGCTGCGAGATCGCGGCCGTCGCGGCGGGGTGGGTCAGGTAGTAGAAGGTGGGGAACGGCGTGCCGTCGGACAGGCGGGGGCTCGTGGAGACCACCGTCGGGTCGCCGCAGACGCAGCGTGCGCTGATCCCGACGACGTCCCGGGCGGGACGGCCCAGCTGGGCGGAGACGACCGCGATGTCGCGCTCGGACGGCGGATCGAAGGGGGGCGTGGTCACGGGGGCTCCAGAGGACGGACGGCCGGGAGGACGCTCCAGTGTACGCGGGGCCGGGCGGGAGCGACGGGTAGGGCGGGAGCTACGGAGTCGGTGTCAGCTCATCGGCGGTCGGCTCGCCGAGGCCCGAGACCGCGATCGAGGACAGCAGGGAGCCGGCCCAGTCGCTCGGGGTCTCCTGCACCGTGTCGCTCGCGGGCTGCTGCGCCTGCTGGGCGAGCGTCACGTCGTCGAGCACGAGGTAGCTCACCTCGCCGGGCATCACGAAGTACAGCCGCTCGCGGGCCTGCGCGCGGATGAACGCCGGGTCGGACCAGCGGGTACGCTGCTCGTCGAGGTTCTGCGCCTGGGTCTTGGCCGCGTCGACCGAGCGCTGCAGCTCGGCGATCTCGGCGCGCTGCTCGACGAAGTTCTTGATGCTCGGGGCGAGCACGACCACCGCGAGGATCATGATCCCCATCACCAGCAGCGTGAAGCCGGAGCCGCGGACGCCGGCGATCCACGCGGACGAGGGCGGAGCGGGCGGCTGCTTCGGGCGGGGGGTGCGCGGGGCGGATGCGGCACGGGGCGCCGAGGGCGTGCGGGAGCCGGAGGCTCCTCGCTTCTTCCCGGCGGACGACGTGCCGGCGGCCGGCCGCGCGGGCCTCTCGGGCACCGGGGCGGTCGTGGTCACGGGGAACCTCCGGGTCGGCGGGTGCGCCCGGGCCGTCCGGCGATCGGGCCCTGGGAGTCTACGACCGGCCGCGGTCTCCTGCGC
>NZ_PSVU01000095.1:0-4057 GCF_002932515.1 Rathayibacter sp. AY1D5 | reverse complement strand
GCCGTGCTCACCGACGCGGGCGGGCTCGACGAGGCGCGCGCCTCCGGACTGCCCGTCCTCCTCAGCGACGACCCCCGCACCGCCCTCGGCCCGGTCGCGGCGCGGGTGTACGGCACGAGGAGCGGACCGGTGCTCCTCGGCGTGACCGGCACCAACGGCAAGACCAGCACCGTGCACCTCCTCGACGCGGTGCTCCGGCAGCTGGGCGTCGTCTCGGGGCTGAGCTCCACCGCCGAGCGCCGCAGCGCCGACCACGTGGTCGCCAGCCGCCTCACCACGCCCGAGGCCTCCGAGCTGCACGCGCTCCTGGCCCGGATGGCGGAGGACGGCGTCGAGGCGGCGGCGATCGAGGTCAGCGCTCAGGCGCTCGTGCGCTCCCGGATGGAGGGGATCGTGCTCGACGTCGCCGGGTTCACCAACCTCAGCCACGACCACCTCGACGACTTCGGCGACCTGGACGAGTACCTCCGCGCCAAGCAGCGCCTGTTCACGCCCGAGCGGAGCCGGCGCGGCGTCGTGGTCGTCGACACCGAGGCGGGGCGCCGGGTCGCCCGCGAGGCCTCCGTCCCGGTCGTGACGCTCTCCGCCGGGGACGGAGCCGACTGGCGGATCGACGTGCTCGAGACCGCGGTCGACCGCACCCGCTTCCGGCTCACCGCCCGCGACGGCTGGTCGACGGCCACCTCCGTCCCGCTCCTCGGCCGCCACATGGCCTCGAACGAGGCCCTCGCGCTGGTGATGCTGATCGAGGCGGGCCACGCGCGCGACCGGGTGGCCGCGGCGGTCGGCTCCGGGATCGACGTCACCGTTCCCGGGCGGACGCTGCTCGTGTCCGGCGCCGACGGGCCGCGGGTCTTCCTCGACTTCTCGCACACCCCCGACTCGGTCGCGCGCACCGTCGACGCCCTCCGCGAGGTGACGCCCGGCCGCGTGCTCGTCCTCCTCGGCGCCGACGGCGACCGCGACCCGAGCAAGCGCGCGCCGATGGGCCGGGCCGCAGCCGAGCGCGCCGACCTGGTGATCGTCACCGACCACCACCCGCGCTTCGAGGACCCCGCGCGGATCCGCCGCGCCCTGGTCGACGGCGCCCGCCGCGTCGAGCGCTGCGAGGTGCTCGAGATCGCGGAGCCGGCCGACGCCGTCCGCGCCGCCCTGCACCGGGCCGGCCCGTCCGACTCCGTCCTCTGGGTCGGCCCCGGCGACACCGACTACCGCGTGGTCGGCGCCGACGACCTCCCCTACTCGCCCCGCGCCGACACGGCCCGCGCGCTGGCCGAGGCCGGCTGGAGCGTCGACCTGCTTGACTGACCGGGTGTTCTCGACCCTCCCGGTGCGCCGCGTGCAGGCCCGACCCGAGCACCCCGCCGACCTCGCGCGGTGGCCCGCGACGCTCGCGCCGGTGCGGCAGGTGCTGGCCGAGGGCTGGGATCTCGGCCAGGTGACGGTGATCACCGGCGAGAACGGCTCGGGCAAGTCGACGCTGCTCGAGGCGGTCGCCCTCGCCTACGGGCTGAACGCGGAGGGCGGATCCACGGGTGCGATGCAGTCCTCCCGCGCCTCGGAGTCGGACCTGGCCGAGCACCTCCAGCTGGTCCGCGGGGCCGGCGCGTCCAAGCGCGGCTTCTTCCTCCGCGCCGAGACGATGCACGGCTTCTTCAGCTACCTGGAGGAGGTGGGGATCGACGGCGGATACCACGAGCGGAGCCACGGCGAGTCGTTCCTCGACATCGTGGCGAACCGCTCCCGGATCAGCGGACTCTGGCTCCTCGACGAGCCCGAGTCGGCCCTCTCGGTGTCGGGCTGCCTCGCCCTGATCGGGCAGCTGCGCGACCTGGTCGCCGGCGGCTCGCAGGTCGTCCTCTCCACGCACTCGCCGATCCTCGCCGCCCTCCCCGGAGCCGACCTCTACGAGCTCGACGAGACGGGCCTGCGCCGCTGCCGCTACGACGACCTCGACCTGGTGCGGACCTGGCGCGGCTTCCTCGACCAGCCGGCCCGCTTCCTGCGGCGGCTGGAGTAGGTCGGAGGGCGCTCGGCCGCGCCGGAACGGGCCGTCCGTGTTCACCACGGAGGGAAGTACGTCGGCAGGCAGTCCCGTTCTCGCGGATCCCGGGCCGCCCGGGCGAAAGTCTCCGCCGGCACGAGCACTGTCAGGCCGCGGAGGCCGCCGCCGGCCGGGCGACTCGGGGCGCCCAGCCCACCGCGATCGCGGCGCCGGCGAGCGCGAGCTGTCCGAGCGGCGGCAGGATCGCCGAGACCAGGGAGCCGTCGCCGCCGGATGTGACGAAGGTGTCGGCGACCGACATCCCGAAGCCGAACCCTGCGAAGAAGCGGAAGACGACGGCGCCGGCGACCAGGGCGAGCATGAGCACAGCGATCCGCCGCGGAGTGAGCGGCGACCTCCGGCCGACGAGGGCGCCGGCCGTCACGACGATCGCGGCGGCCGTCCAGAACGCGGCCCACCCGGTGACCCAGATCGCGTGGGAGCCGAACTCGAAGCCGTCGCGCTCGGACATGGTCGCGTAGATCTCCGCCAGGGCCACGCCCGGGACCTTCGCCTGCGGATTCCAGACCAGCAGATCGACGGCGCCCACCACCGTGACGCCCGCCACGAGCGCGAGGCCGGCGAGGGCGACGGGGAGGCGCTGAGCGCGGGTCGCCGTCCGCGGTGCGAGGGCGATGGTCCTCGAGCCGCCGAGGACGATCGCCCCGCAGACGAGTCCGGCGAGGGAGACGGGCAGGCCGACGAGGGCGAGGGGTCCGGGGAGGAGGAGGCCGGCCGCGGTGAGCACCGGGCCGACGACGGCGGCGACCAGGGAGATCCGCGCGAGCACCGTGCGGGCCGACGCCGCAGCGCCGAGGAGGTGGACCGCGCCGAGGACCGCGACCGCGACGGCGGCGACGAGCACCGCGGTCTGCACGGCGCCGACGGCGGCCAGGGCGGTGTCGGAGGCGGCACCCGGCTCGGGGACGATTCCTCCGCCGGTCAGCGCGATGCCGCTCAGCATCAGCGCGGCCGCGGCGAAGAGCGCGAGTCCGCGGCGGGCGAGGCGGCGCGGGAGCGTGCCCCGCGCTTCGCCGGTGTGCGCGGGCAGGTCGCGGTCGACGCTCACCAGCAGGGCGAGCGCTCCGAGGACGACGCCGCGCCGGGGCAGTCCCAGCTCGGCGGCCCCGGCCAGGTCGGCCCGCCACTCCTCGAGGTAGCGCTCGCGGGCGAGCGGGGGCAGCAGCAGCGACAGGAGCCGCAGGAGCGCGGTCATGCGGTCGCCTCCGCCGCTCGCGGCGCCGTCCGCGCGGTCGACCGCATCCGCTCGACGGCGGCCCGGGCTGCCGGGGCGCCCTCCGCGGTCAGCTCGTAGAGCCGGCGACGCGGGCCGCTCCGCTCGCTCGCGGCCTCCCACTCCGAGACCACCCAGCCCGCTCCCTCGAGCCGCTCCAGGATCGGGTAGACGCTGCCCGCCGGTCGCCCGGTGGCCTTGATCACGACCATGCCCCAGGTCGGGCCGTCGGCATCGAGGAGGGTCCGGAGGACGTCCGCGGTGGTGGACGTGAGGCGGGGGAGTGGCTGCACACGAATGACGCTACCTATGTAGAGATAGCGGGGTCAATCGGACCGCCTCCGTGCGTCCGGCGATTCCACGCCACTCCTCGGCCTCGGTCGGGCCCTCAAACGTTCGACGACTGCGCCGCCCCCGTCCGAGGAGGACCGGCGTCGGCCCCGCCCCCGCTTCCCTGATCGGCGGGATCGGCGCCTTGATACTCCGATGACCAGGGCGGGATCAGCTGCCGCATCACCCTTCACGGCGGGGTGGTCGCCGAGCAGATCAGCACAGGCGCGTCCGCCTCGGCGATCCCCACGGCGACCCCGCAGCAGCCGCGGACACTGCCGCTAGCCGGACCCCGCACGCAGAACGTCGGCCGAGAGCAGCCGCCCTCCACCCTCGGGGGACGGCGGGCACTCTCGGCCGACGTTCTGCGCGCGAGCGCGGGGACTACTTGCGGAACATCCGCGCCGTGGTCTCGAAGAGGCCCTTCACGGGGCGCTGCTGCTCGCCCT
>NZ_PSVU01000094.1:0-4273 GCF_002932515.1 Rathayibacter sp. AY1D5 | reverse complement strand
CGCCGCCGCCTGGTCGGGCAGCTGCCCGGTCCCGCTCGCGATCCGCTGGAGTCCCGACGAGAGGTCGGACGCTCCGGAGGCCGCGCTCCCCGCGCCCGAGCGGAGGGAGTCGGCGCCGGTCGCCAGCTGCGCGGTGCCGTCCTGCAGCTGCGCGAGCCCGACGACCAGCTCGGAGGAGCCGGACGCGGCGGTCCCGGCGCCGTCCGCCAGCTGAGCGGCGCCGTCGGCCGCCTGCTCGAGGCTCGAGTGCACGTCGGTGAAGCCGAGGTAGACGTTCTCGAGGTAGGTCGCGCCGACCTTCTCCTCCAGCGTCTTCGTCACGGTGGTGCCGATGGTGGAGGCGATGTTGCCGACGATCAGGTTGGCCGCGTCGTTCGTCTCGATCGACAGCTTCGCCTGCACGGCCGCGGCGGGGTCGTCGCCGCCGACGGAGGCGACGTCGGCCGAGAAGCCGGCCGGCACCGTCAGCACGGCGAGGACGTCGCCGGAGGCGAGCTCGCGGGACGCCTCGTCGGCCCCGGTCGCCGTCCAGGCGAAGTCCGAGCCGGACGTGTCGGTGGTGAGCTGCTCGGTCAGGTCGTCGCCGAGGGCGAGCGCGGAGCCGTCCGAGGCGGTCGCGCCGGTGTCCTCGTTGACGATCGCGGCGGGCACCGTGTCGAGGTGGTGCGTGGGATCGAGGTTGGCCGAGGTCAGCAGTCCCGCGTAGATCAGCGGGATGAGCGCGATCGCGGCGAAGACGACGACGAGGCGCGGGTTCACGGCGCGCAGGGCGCGGCGGAGCGGGGAGGTGGTCATGGTCCTTCTACTTCGTGGAGTGCAGGGCGGCGAGCCGCGGCGAGGCGACTCCGGTGACGAGGAGCTCGGCGATGTCGGCGGAGGCCGAGGCCACGGGACGGCGGGCGTCGCCGTCGAGGAGCCAGCCGACGACCAGCCAGGTGGTACCGGCGGCGAGGAGGACGGCGAAGCGCTCGACGCGGGCGTGGTCGCCGCCGCCCGATCCGCGCTCGGCGAGGGGCGAGAAGGCGAGGAGCCGCTGCGCGAGGAACGCGACGACCGACTCCTGCACGGCGCGGGCCGTGCCTCCGCTCAGCACGCGGCGGTAGAAGTCGGCGTGCACGAGCAGGCCCTCGAGGAGCCCGCGGACGATGCGGGGGACCGCGCCCTCCCAGTCGGCGGGGGCGGTGCCGGGAGCGACGTCACCGAACAGCGCGTGCATCCGCTCCACCGCGGCGGCCTCGATCAGTGACGGCACATCCCCGAAGTGCTGGTAGAACGTGGGGCGGCTGACACCCGCGGCGCCGCAGAGCTCCGTGATGGAGGGCTGGTCGTCGCCCGGGCGGTCGAGGGCACTCGTGATCGCGGTGAGCAGGAGCTCGCGCGAGCGGGTGAGCCGCGGATCGGTCACGGGGTCCTTCTTCCCGGCGCGAGGAGCGCCTTCTTTACGTCCGTCAGATAACTTACAATCGTAAAGAAGAGCGCGCAAGCGTCAGGAGGAGGGCGGCTCCGGGAGCAGCGTCGAGATGGCGGACGTGTCGACGATCACCGAGTCGTGCGGAGTCAGTCCCGGGCTCCGGGGCGTCGGCACCGGCAGGCGCACGAGCAGGGCGCCCGGATCCACGCCGAAGCGCCCGGAGCGGGTGCGGCCGACCGGATCGCCGTCCAGCTCGGCGAGCACCGGCTGGTCCAGCTCGAACGAGAACTCGCGGCCGGGCCACTGCCGGAGCGAGGCGAGCCCGTTGCGGTTGCCGGTCGCCACGTCCAGCGCGAGGCCGAAGCGCCGACGCAGCAGCACCAGCTCCAGGTCGCCGTCGTCGAGCACGGCTCCGGCGGCCAGCTCGATGTTCGCGACCACGGAGCTGCAGTTGCAGGCCAGCACCATGAAGCAGCGCTGCGGAGGCTCCTCCGCGCCGTCGATCGTGAGGGTCACCTCGAATCCGGCCTTGAACATCGCCGGCGCCCCCGCCGCGAAGTAGGCGCCCCAGCCCACCCGCTTCTTCAGCTCCTCGTCCGTCTTGTCCATGATCTCGGCGTCCAGGCCCACCCCGCCCATCACCATGAACACCCGCTCCTCGCCGTCGTCGAACGCGGCCGTGCCCACGTCGATCGCGCGGTCCTGCCCGAGCAGGGCGATCTCGACCGCCTCGGGCAGCGAGCCGAGCGGGATCCCGAGGTTCCGCGCGAGGAGGTTGCCGGTGCCGCTGGGCAGCAGGCCGTAGGGGACGCCGGTCCCGCGCAGCACCGTGGCGACGGCGCGGACGGTGCCGTCGCCTCCCATCGAGCAGACCAGGTCCGGGCCCGCCTCGAGCGCGGCGCGGGCCGCGGCGGCACCGGAGTCGCCCGGGCTGGTCTCGAACCAGAGCGGCTCGTTCCAGCCGTGGCGGCGCGCGATCGTCGCGACCAGGTCCTCCGCGGCGCCGACGTCGTCGAACTTGCTCGGGTTGATCACGACGGCGACGGTGCGCTTCTCGGGTGCCTTCACCCCGTCAGTCTGACGGCACCGGCGACCGGTCCAGTCGCGCTGACGCCTCCAGGGCGAGCACGGCGCCGATCTCGGCCGAGAGCGTGGCGGGCAGCGACGGAGGCACGTCCCAGCGGGGCCCGGCCAGCAGCACGCCGCGGCGGACGCTCGAGCTCTGCAGCGCGGCGACGCTGCCGGCGACGAAGCCGCGGACGCGAGCCGCCACCGCGGGCGCGACTCCGCTCGTCGTGGCGAGGTCGACGAGGTGCCGGTAGGCGATGCCGCCGAACAGGGCGCCGTCCCCCGAGCCCTGGTCGACGAAGACGCCGTCGGGGGCGAGCCGGTCCAGCAGGTCCTCGGCCGTGCGGGAGGCGTGGGCGACCAGGCGGGGGTCGGGCCGCAGGCGGTGCAGGGCGAGCGCCGCGCCGATGTAGACGGCGTGGTTGTAGCTGAAGGCCCAGTCGTCGCGCGCGGAGCCTCCCTCGCGGCCGATGCCGTCGGCGACGAAGCCGGTGTCGTCGTCGCGGAGGCGCACGTGCATCCAGTCCAGGGCGGCGCGCGAGAGCTCCTCCCGGCCGTCCGGCCGCAGCCGCTCCAGGCGCGCGCCGAGGATCGCGAACGGGCCGTTCGCGGGCGCGTTCTTGTAGTCCAGCTGCCGGCGGCGCCAGGCGAGGCTCGCCCCGTGGCGGAGGTTCCAGCCCCTCGCGACGGCGAAGTGCCAGAGGCGGTCGGCCCGGTCGAGGAACCGCGGATCGCCGGAGGCCTCCCCGAGGCGGGCGAGCGCGCCGCCGAGCCACATCATGTCGTCGAAGTAGCCGTTGACCAGGCGCCCGCCGTTGCGGAGGCGGATCGCGCGGTGGATCCGCCGGGCCCGCTCCAGGTGCGCCTCGTCGCCCGTGCGCTCGAAGGCGTCGACGGCCGCGTCGATCGCATGCGCGAGCCACCAGTAGTTGAACTCGAGGTCGGCCCGCAGCGAGGTCGGGTAGCTCATGTGATAGCCCAGCAGCGGCACCGCGAAGAGCCGCTCGAGGCTCTCCTGCGCGGTGTCCGCGGCGCTACTCGTAGACGTGCGGGGCGAGGACGGCGACATCGCGGAGGTTGCGGTAGCGCTCGGCGTAGTCGAGCCCGTAGCCGATCACGAACTCGTTCGGGATGTCGAAGCCGACGTAGGCCACGTCGACCTCGACCTTGGCGGCCGCGGGCTTGCGGAACAGCGCGCAGATCTCGACGGACTCGGCGCCGCGGCTGCGGAGGTTGCCCTGCAGCCACGAGAGCGTGAGGCCGGAGTCGATGATGTCCTCGACGATCAGCACCTTGCGGTTCGTGATGTCGGAGTCGAGGTCCTTCAGGATCCGCACCACGCCGGACGACTTGGTGCCGCTCCCGTAGGACGAGACGGCCATCCAGTCCATGACGATGTCGAGCTTGAGCTCGCGGGCCAGATCGGCCATCACCATCACGGCGCCGCGCAGCACCCCGACGATGAGCAGGTTCTCGCCCGCGTAGTCGCGCTCGATGGCGCGGGCCAGGTCGCGGATCCGCTCGTGGATCTCGGCCTCGGTGTAGAGGACCTCGGTGATGTCGTCGGCGATGTCGGCTGCTTCCACCCGGCCACTCTACGGGTGACCGGCCCCCGTCTCCCCTCCGCGAGACTCCTGCTCTCGTACACCTCCGTCGGCGAGTCGCGTGCCGGAGCGGCGTCTCGCGGGGAGGGGCCGGGCGTCTCGCGGGGACCGGCGTCCCCTACGGCCTGCTGCCCAGCGGCACCGGCAACCTCCTCGCGCGGAACCTCGGGATCCCGCTCGGCTCGCTGCC
>NZ_PSVU01000093.1:0-4435 GCF_002932515.1 Rathayibacter sp. AY1D5 | reverse complement strand
CGCCGCCCCCGCCGAGCGCGGTCGTGAGGACGGCCAGGAGGCGGGTCCTCCGCACGCTCCAGCCGAGGTGGTCGGCGACCGCGGTGCACACTCCGCCGAGCAGCATCGTCCGCGGCCGCTGCAGCGGGGGGCGGACGGCGGTGCCGGGGACTGTGCTCACCCCTGCATCCAAACAGGTCGGCCGCACGATCGGGGGTGCTCTCGGGGTCGGATCAGGGGTTCCCCCGATGGTCCGGGCCGTGGAGCGCACGGGAGACTCGCAGCATGACAGGACAGAGCACGACCCCGCCGGGCTCCGCGGAGCCGGACGGCACGGAGGCGGCGAGCACAGCGACGACGCCGATCTGGACGGATCCCGGAGCGGCCGGACCCGACAGCGCCGGCCCGGACAGCACCGGCCCGGACAGCGCCGGCCCCGAGAGCCCCGACCCGGGAGCCTCCGGCCCCGCCGATCCGCCCCCTGCGCCCGAGAACCGCTTCGTGCTCTGGCTGCGCGGCCTCGACCTGCCCCGCCGTCCCGGCTGGATCGGCGGCGTCTGCTCGGGGATCGCCGACCGGCTCGGCATCGACCCGCTGATCGTGCGCGGGATCGTGCTCGTCGTCGCGGTGCTGGGCGGGCCCGCGCTCCTCCTCTACGCCGCGGCCTGGCTGCTGCTGCCCGACCAGGACGGCGCCCTGCCGGTGGAGCGGCTGCTCCGCGGCTCGCTCGACCGGGTGCACGCCGGGATCGGCGTCCTCGTGCTCGCCTCGATGCTGCCGGTGGCGCAGGGCTTCTGGTCGCTCGGCGGCGCGTACACCGGGGCGATGCCCTGGGCGCCCGCGACCGGGCGGACGCTGTGGTCGCTCGTGGTGCTCGGGCTGATGGTGGCCTTCGTGGTCTGGATCGTGCGGCGGAGTCGGCGATCGGACGACGAGGCCGCCCACCCGGCCCAGGCCTCCCCGTCCGCACATCCCTCCGCGACGCTCCCCTACCCCGCGACCACCGCTCCGGCCTACCCCGCACCCGACCCCGGCCTGCAGGACGAGCGCCCCTCGTCCCCCGAGGCCGTCGCCGAGTGGCGCGAGCGCCAGGAGGCGTGGCGGGCCGAGCGGGAGGCGTTCCGCGCCCAGCAGAGCGCGACGGCCCGCGAGACGGCCCGCGCCCGGGCGGAGGAGGCGCGACTCGCCGCCGCCGCCGTCACCGCCGCGCGCCTGGAGCGCCAGCGCCTCCGACGCGCCGCGAACCCCCGGCTGCGGGCGAGCCTCACGCTGCTCGCCCTGGGCGCCGCCGCCCTGACCGGCGCACTGGTCTCGCTCACCGCCTCCGGGCCGACGGCCCTCGTCGTCGGAGCCGCCTCGGCCGCGCTCGTGCTCGCCGTGGTGATCGTGCTCGCCGGCCTGTTCCGGAGGCGCGCGATCGCGCTGATCGCCCTCGCGACGGTCGCGCTGGTCACCGCCGCCTGCGCCGCCGTGCTGCCGACCGACCGCGAGCTGCTCCCGGTGCTCGGCACCTACGGCTTCTCGAGCGCCGCTCCCGGCCGCTACGCGACGCTCGCGGCGAGCGACCTGCGCGTCACGGTCGCACCCGGCTACGAGACCTCCGGCGAGCCGCTGGACCTGTGGATCGGCTACGGGCACGTGTCCGTCGCCACGATGGCGGGAACGGCGGTCCGCCTCGAGGCGACCACAGAGGACACCGAGCTCCTCGTGCTGGACGTCGACGGAGGCGCGATCGACGCGCCCCGCGAGATCCGCACCGCCGACGGCCGTCAGCTGTGGACGCAGACCTTCGGCGATCCCGAGGCCGAGCCGTTCGTGGTCCGCATCGCCCAGGAGGGCGGGTCGATCCGCGTCCAGGACTCCACACCGGGCGCCGACTCCGGCACCACCGCGCCGGACGCCGACGCCACCCCGACACCCACCCCGAGCCCCACCCCCGAGACCGGAGCCGCACGATGACCACCACGCCCACCCCCGCCACCGCCCGCCCGCGGATCCGCGTCGGCGCCGTCCTCTACGGACTCGTCCTCGCCGCCGCCTCGATCGGCCTGCTCGTCGTCTCGGCCGACCCGGTGCTGCGCGCGCAGGTCGTCGAGCGCGGGATCACGCTCGAGCCCGGCGCCGCGCTCGCCCTGGCCGTCGCGGCGCTCGGCGCCATGGCGCTCCTCCTCGCGCTCGCCCGCCTGCTCGACCGCCGCGCCGCTCGCGACGACGGCTGACCCGGCGCGGGACGCCGGGTGCTCGCAACCCCCTGCCCCGCATCCGCCGAGAGGCGCAGACTCGTCCCGGGCGATCGCCCGCCACCCCCTGGAGACGAGACCATGCCCTTCTGCGCCCCCGAGAGACTCCGCTGATGGAGCTGGGCATCGCCGCGATAATCGGAGTCTCGGTCCTGGTCGCGGTCGCCGTCTTCTCGCGGCGCCTCGGCGTCGCCGCCCCGATCGTCCTCGTGCTCGCCGGCGTCGGCCTCTCGTACATCCCCGGGGTTCCGGAGGTGGTCGTCCCGCACGAGTGGGTGCTCGACGGCGTGCTGCCGCCGCTGCTGTACGCGGCGGCGCTCAGCGTCCCGTTCATCGACTTCCGCCGGAACCTCACCACCATCACCGGCCTGTCGGTCGTTCTGGTGCTGATCTCGGCGGCCGGCGTCGGCGCGCTCCTCTTCCTCCTCCTCCCCGAGCTCGGGCTGGGCCTGGCGATCGCCGTGGGCGCGATCATCAGCCCGCCCGATGCGGTCGCCGCGACCTCGGTCGGCCGGCGCCTCGGCCTCCCGCCGCGTCTGCTCACCCTGCTCGAGGGCGAGGGGCTGATCAACGACGCGACCGCGCTGGTGCTCCTCCGCTCGGCCCTCGCCGCCGCCGCCGGGACGCTCGCGACGCCGTGGGCCGCGATCGGCGACTTCCTCTACGCGGTCGTCGTGGCCGTCGTGGTCGGGTTCGTGGCCAGCGTCGTCACCGTCTTCGTCCGCTCGCGGCTCGAGGACCCGGTGCTCAACACCGTCCTCTCCTTCATCGTCCCCTTCGTCGCGTTCATCCCCGCCGAGGGCCTGGGCGCCTCGGGCGTGCTCGCCGTGGTCGTCGCCGGCCTGCACACCGGGCACGCCTCCTCGCGGGCCTTCACCGCGCAGTCGCGGGTCAACGACCGGATCAACTGGCGCACCGTGCAGTTCCTGCTCGAGAACGGCGTGTTCCTGCTGATCGGGCTCGAGATCCGCTCGCTGATCCACGACGCCGACAGCGCGCGCCTCTCCGTGCCCGCAGCGGTCGGCATCGGCCTGATCGCGGTGGTCGGGCTGATCGTCGTTCGCTTCCTCTGGGTCGGCCCGGTGCTCCTCGGCGAGCGCTGGCAGACCCGCCGGGCCGAGCGCCGGGCCCGCGAGCAGAAGGAGCTGCTCGAGTCGCCCGAGGCGCAGGAGCTGCCGAAGGAGGAGCGCGGCCGGGCGAAGCGGCGCTACCTGCTGCGGCGCAGCGACTACCGGCACTTCAGCCGCAACGGCATCGGCTGGCGCGGCGGTCTGGTGCTCGGCTGGTCCGGGATGCGCGGAGTGGTGACCCTCGCGGCCGCGCAGTCGCTGCCCGAGGACATCCCGTACCGTCCGCAGCTCGTGCTGATCGCCTTCACCGTGGCCGTCGCGACCCTGCTGATCCAGGGCAGCACGCTGCCGCTGCTGATCCGGGCGCTGGGCATCCGCGGGATCGACGTGCCCGAGGACCAGCGCGCACTCGCGGGCCTGCTCGACGAGATCACCGAGAAGGGCCTCTCGGTGCTGGAGCGCCCGGGCGACGCCGTCGAGGGCGCCGACGGCGTCGCTCCGGACGTCCTGGAGCGGGTGCGCCAGACGTCGTTCCTCCGCTCCGAGGCCGCCTGGGAGCGCTCGCGCGGCACGGAGAGGTCGGTCGCGGACACTCCGCACCGTCTCTACCGGGCGCTGCGCCTCGCCGTGGTCGCGGCCGAGCGGGAGGCCCTGCTCGACGCGCGCTCGCGCCGCGCCTACCCGCAGCGCATCCTCCGCGACGCCCAGTCGCTGCTCGACCTCGAGGAGACGCGGCTGCGGGTCCGGCGGGGCTCCGAGTCCTGAGGGCTCGGGATCGTGACGATCGCTCCCGGGGATGCCCGCGCCGATCCAGGCCCTGTGGAGGAGCGCCGAGCTCCTCGAGTGCGCCATCCGGATCGACCCCTCGGACCACGGCCGTCCGGCCTCCCCGGCAATAGCCCGCCGATGCGTCACCCCCCGTTAAGCCCGCGCGCCCCGCTTCCTCTGGCACTGCCGTCGCCCCGCCCGTAACCTGCGGATCGCCTGAGAATCGGATCCCCCGACCCGCCCGGGCGTCCGGAAGGCCCGCCATGCGCTCGAACCCGTCCCCCTCGAAGCCCCCGCTCCGGAGGCTTCCCCAGTAGATCGTCTGACCGGGCGTCACCTTCACGTCGTAGAGCGTGAAAGCCGCGCCGGCGCCGCCGG
>NZ_PSVU01000092.1:0-4489 GCF_002932515.1 Rathayibacter sp. AY1D5 | reverse complement strand
GAATCGCTAGAGGGACGAGCGGATCACACGTCGACGGCGCGGACGAGTCCGTCCTGCACGCCGCCCAGCCAGTCGTAGACGCTGCGGATCGCGGCCGCGCTCCCCTCCTCCGGGACGACGTCGTCGGTGTCGTCGATGCCGAGCCGCACGGCCAGAGCGAGCCGCATGTCGGTCAGTGCGCGGAGCCAGGCGATCGCCTGCGGCTCCTCGAGACGGACCGCGACCTCGCCCAGCCCCTCGAAGATCCGGCCGTGACTCGTGCCGTCGCCGGCGTCGAGGGCCGCCGTGACGGCGCGGGCGTCGTCCATCTTGCGGACAACGAGGTCCGGAGCGGTGAAGCGGCGGAACTCGTCGGCCGCCTCGGCGTCGTCGCGGTAGGCGTCGGGCAGGAGGCGCGCGAGCGCCGGATCCGAGCGGGCCTCCTCCGAGGACGCCCCGCGATCGAGCAGCTCGAGCATCTCGCCGGCCAGATGGCGGAGGATCCCGGCCTCCTCGCGGTCGAAACGGGCGACGGCCGCTCCGGAGGAGTCGCGGCGGAACGCGCGCATCAGCCGAGTCCTCGGATGCCGCGAGCGGGGTGCTCTCCGGTCTCCGCGGCCGCGGGACGCAGCGGGGCGCTCACGCGTCGGCCTTCTGCAGCGTCGCCCACAGGCCGTAGCCGTGCATCGCCTCCACGTGCCGCTCCATCTCCTCGCGGTTGCCGGTCGCGACGACCGCGCGCCCCTCGGTGTGCACCTGCAGCATCAGCCGCTCCGCCTCGGCCCGGCCGAAGCCGAAGTAGCTGCGGAAGACGTACGAGACGTACGACATCAGGTTGACCGGATCGTCCCAGACCAGCACGATCCACGGGACCTCGGCCGCCGAGCGGGTCGCCAGGCGCTCGTCCGCGCGCTCGATCGTGTCCGCCATCCCTCCAGCGTAGGCCGCGGCGCGGGCGGACGCCCGGGCGCGCGGCCCGGAGCGCGCTGCCCGCAGCCCGCGAGTGCCCAGGAGTCGTCGCACTCGGCGCGGGGGCACGAGGACGGGGACCGCGAGAAGCCAGGAGTCGTCGCAGTCGAGCGCGAGTGCGACGACTCCTGGACGGTCGGAGCAGAGTCAGCAGCGGCGCCCGCCCTAGGCCGACAGGCGCGGCAGGACCTCCCGGGCGAAGAAGTCGAGGTGGTCGAGGTCCTGCAGGTCCATGAACTGCAGGTAGACGCGCTCGCAGCCGGCCTCGCGGAGGGACTCGAGGCGGTCGACCGCCTCGTCGACGCCGCCGGCCACTCCGTGCTCGCGCAGCTCGGCGGGCTCGCGGCCGATCGCCGCGGCACGGCGCGTGAACTCCGCCTCGTCGCCTCCGCCGACCGCGATCAGCGCGACCGAGTGCACGAGCGACGAGGGCTCGCGCCCGATCGCCCGGCACGCCTCGTCGACGCGCTCGAAGGCCCCCGGGATCGCGTCGAACTCGGGGAAGGGCAGGTTGAACTCGCTCGCGAACCGCGCCGCGAGCGCCGGGGTCCGCTTGGGGCCGCCGCCACCGACGATCACCGGCAGCGGCAGGCGGGCGGGCTTGGGCAGGGCCGGGGAGTCGGTCAGCGTGTAGTGCTCGCCGGCGAAGGAGTAGCGCTCGCCGACCGGCGTCGACCACAGGCCGGTCACGATCTCGAGCTGCTCCTCGAGGAGGTCGAAGCGGCGCGGAGGGAAGGGGATGCCGTACGCGGCGTGCTCCTGCTCGAACCAGCCGGTGCCGAGGCCGAGCTCGGCACGGCCGCCGGACATCGCGTCGACCTGGGCGACCTGGATCGCGAGGATCCCCGGCGGCCGGTAGGTGACGGAGGAGACGAGGGTGCCGAGCGCGATCCGCTCGGTCTCGCGGGCGAGGCCGGCGAGTGTCGTCCACGCGTCGGACGGGCCCACGCCGGGGTCGCCGTCCCCCATCCGGAGGTAGTGGTCGGAGCGGAAGAAGCCGTCGTAGCCGAGGCTCTCGGCGGCCTGCGCGACGGCGAGGAGGTCCTCGTAGCTCGCGCCCTGCTGGGGTTCGGTGAACACTCTGAACTGCACGGGTCCAGCCTCCCGCACCGGGGCCGGATCATGCCAGCCCGGCTCCCCCGGCCGGGGCCGCCGACGGGCCCCCGTGTACCGTGGACGGTTGCCGCCGACGAGAGGACCCCATGTCCGAGCACCCGTCCTCCCCGGACACCGCCCCCGCCACCGCGGGCACGACCGCCCCTCCGCACCGCCTCGCGCGGTGGGTCTTCTGGCCCGCCGCCGTCCTCACGCTGTCGATCGCGGCCTTCGCGATCCTCGCGCCCGACGCCGCGACCTCCGTGTTCTCGACACTGCAGACCACGGTCGTCAACACGTTCAGCTGGTACTACGTGCTGATCGCCGCGGTCTTCGTGGCCTTCGCGATCTGGATGGGCGTGAGCCGCTTCGGCGACATCAAGCTCGGCGCCGACGACGACGAGCCCGAGTTCTCGATGCTCGCCTGGATCTCGCTCCTCTTCGCCGCCGGCATGGGCATCGGCCTCGTCTTCTACGGCGTCGCGGAGCCGCTCACCCACTTCGCCACTCCTCGCCCGGGCGTCACCGGCACCGAGACGCAGCTCGCGCAGAGCGCGATCTCGCAGACCTACCTGCACTGGGGCGTCCACGCCTGGTCCATCTACGTGGTGGTCGGCCTCGCCCTCGCGTACGCGATCCACCGCCGCAAGCGGCCGGTGTCGATCCGCTGGGCGCTGGAGCCGCTGCTGGGCCGCCGGGTCCGCGGCGGCTGGGGCAACGCGATCGACGTGGTCGCCCTGGTCGGCACCATGTTCGGAGTCGCGACCTCGCTCGGCCTGGGCGTCACCCAGATCTCGGCGGGCCTGGAGGCGAGCGGCATCGTGGAGTCGTCGCTCACCGTGCAGATCGTGGTCATCGCCGTGGTCACGGGCCTGACCGTCTTCTCGCTGATCTCGGGCGTGGGCAAGGGCATGAAGTGGCTCTCGACCGGCAACCTGCTGCTCGCCGCCGCGCTCCTCGTCTTCGTGCTCGTCGCCGGCCCGACCCAGTTCCTCCTCCGCGAGTTCGTGCAGTCGCTCGGCAACTACCTGCAGAACTTCATCGGCCTGACCTTCACGGTCAGCGCCTACGCCGGCCGCGAGGGCGAGCAGTGGCAGGCCTCGTGGACCACGTTCTACTGGGGCTGGTGGATGTCGTGGGCGCCGTTCGTCGGCATCTTCATCGCCCGCGTCTCGAAGGGCCGGACGGTCCGCGAGTTCGTCGGCGGCGTGCTGCTCGTGCCGACGATCATGACCTTCCTCTGGTTCAGCGTCCTCGGCGGCACGGCCATCTACCGGGAGCTCTACGGCGCCGGCGGCCTCGTCGGCGCCGACGGCTCGGTCGACACCAACTTGGCGCTCTTCTCGATGCTGCAGGGACTGCCCGCGGGCTCGGTGCTGACGATCGGCGCGATCCTCCTGATCGGCGTCTTCTTCGTGACCTCCGCTGACTCCGGAGCGCTGGTGATGTCGATGATCGCGACCGGCGGCGAGCCGGAGCCGCGCAACCGCATCCGCGTGTTCTTCGCCGTCGCGACCGCGCTGCTCGCCCTGTCGCTCCTGGTCGCCGGCGGCCTCGACGCCCTGCAGACCGCCGCGATCCTCTCGGCCCTGCCGTTCAGCGTCGTGATGATCCTGATGTGCGTCGCGACGGTGATCGCCTTCCGCCGCGAGATCCGCGCCTACGACAAGGCCCGCCGCAAGGCGTTCGTCGGCGACATCGGCACGTTCTACGGCCTCGAGGTCGAGGATCCGGCGGAGCGCGAGCCCGCCCACCCGATCAAGCGCCTCGCGCACCGCCTGAAGCCGGGGTCGAAGGAGTAGTCGGCTCGGAGGAGCAGCCAGGTCGGAGGAGGCCGGGCGCCGCTGGGGCGCCCGGCCGGCCGATCAGCTGGGCGACGGGATGAAGGGGTGCTCCGGCGGGTCCTGGTCGTCGCCGAGGCGGGCGTCGGCGCCCTGGTCGAGCGCCTCGTCGATCGACTCGGGGTCGTCGATCTCGGCCGGGTCCTCCGGCGGGACCGGCAGGGAGTCGCCGTCGGGGCGGGTGGTGTCGGTGACGTCCTCGGGGGCGTCGAAGCCGAAGCTGCTCATGGTTCCCTCTCCGCGGTGCGCCCGGGAGGCGGCGCCGCTGCGGGCAGCCTAGGTCGCGCTCCCGGAGGCGGTCACGGACTTGACGGGGCACCTGAGGGGCCCCGCGGGGTCGGCCCGCTCCGGAGGAGCATCCGCCCCGGCAGCCGTCAGTGCACGTACTCGAGCAGGTCGGCTCCGAGGGTGCGCATGCCCTCCAGCACCGCGAGGCGGTAGTGCAGGGTCGTGTCGTCGAACTGCGTGGCGACCGCGTAGGCGACTCCGGCACGCGGGCCGCGGAGGACGCCCGCCTCGGCGCGGACGCCGACGTCGGTGCCGGTCGCGTTGACGAGCAGGACCCCGTGGTCGGGGTGGCGGTGCGCGAGCGGGTCGAGCCCGAA
>NZ_PSVU01000091.1:0-4511 GCF_002932515.1 Rathayibacter sp. AY1D5 | reverse complement strand
ACAGTCCCGCGGACGGGACGTAGCACTGCCGGGCGTGCTGGGCGCCACGTTAGCCGACGCATGTAGCGAGAGTCGATGCTCCGTCGCGGATCTCCCGTCGGCCGGGGCCGGCCCGGGAGCGAGCGCGGGCACCTCCGGCTGCCGACCGCGCCGCTCAGGATCCCGTCACGGCCCGGCCGGCGCGTCCCACCCCTCCTGCGGAGTCGCGCAGGTGCCGCGGAAGACGTACTGCGACGGCAGCTTCCGCTGGTGCGAGGACCAGTCGATCGCCGGCCGCCGCTGCTCCGGAGGCAGGTAGCCGAGCCGGTACACCGCCATCAGCTCCAGCTCGTCGGGCACGGCGAGCAGCGACTCGATCCGCGCCCACGCTCCCGGCACCTCCATCGGGAACGACACGAACTGGATCCCCATCCCCAGCTCGACCGTGCTCAGCCAGACGTTCTCCATCGCGGCGCCCATGCTGAACACCGAGTAGAAGGAGGAGAGCTCGCCCGGCCGGTACTCGGAGCGGTCGAGCATCACCCCGAGCAGCAGCGGCGATCCCGCGACGAGCCGGCGGTTCTCCTCGCCGAGCGTCTGCGGGACGCGGAGGGAGTTCATCAGGAACTGCCCGCGCTTCGTGAAGACCTGCTTCGTGAAGGGGCGGAGCGGAGCCGGCAGCTTGTCGAACAGCATCCCGTCGCGCCGCTGCTCCATCTCCTCGCTGCTGAAGCGGAAGTAGGGCTTGTAGCGCTCGAAGAACGTGCCGTTCGACATCGCGGTGGTCATGCTCTCGCCGCTGATCGCGGCGATCCGGTCGATCGTCTCGCGCTCCTCGACGAGCACGAACCGCCACGGCTGGCTGTTGAGCTGCGAGGGCGCCCGGCCGGCCACCTCCATCAGGAGCCGCTGGTGCTCCTCGGAGACGGGGTCGGGCAGGAACGCGCCGTTGGTGGTCTTCCGGCGCCGGACGACATCGAGGAACTCCATGCCTCGATCCTGCCCCGATCGATCGCGCAGAGGGGGGAGCGGCGGCGGCCCGGGGCGCGCGCGGTAGCATCGAGGGTCCTGTGCAGGCTCGAGGGAAGCGGTGGAACGGTGAAGACGAGGGTCATCTTCTACCTTCTCGGAGGTGTGTTCGTGCTCGGCGCGGGCATCAACTCGGTCGTGGGCAGCGGCTTCTCGGTGCCGAACCTGCTGACGATGCTCTGCGGCGCGCTGATCCTCGCGATCGCCGGCTGGCAGGCGCTGCGCTCGTACCGCTCCGACCCCGACCGCGACGTCGAGCCCCCGCGCTAGAAGCCGGGGCGCGTCAGCGCAGGGCTGACCCGGCCCTGAGACGCTGGAGCACTCCTCGGCGCCGCGCCGGCCGCCGCGTCCGCCCGAGAGCGGCGAGCACGAACGGAGCCGCCGCCAGCGCGATCGCCGGGTGCCGACGTCCGTGCGTCCCCGCGAAGGGGATCACCGCCAGCGGGACGGCGGCGGGAGCCAGCGCGGACGCGGCGCGGGTGTCCGACCGTCGCAGCGTCGCCCAGGCCAGAGCGGTGAGCGTCGACGTGCAGATGTAGAGCGCGTGATGGATCCAGTGCCAGCGGCCCGTGCGGAGAGCGCCGGTGGCGACGGCGGTGCCGAGGGCGCAGTTGGCGGAGTAGCTGACAGCGGCGGCGCCCAGCCAGAGCGGACCGGAAGCGCTCGCCCTCCGCCGCGTCCTCACACCTCGCCCCGCGCGAGCAGCAGCCGGTAGGGCGCCGCGCGCTCGACCCGCCACCCCTCGGGCGCCACAGCCCGCAGCTCGGCGGCGGTGAAGCTGCGCCGCACCGACAGCGACCCGTCGTAGTGGAGGAACGAGCCGGCCGCGATCGGTCGTGTGGCCAGCAGGTAGGCCGTGTAGGCCAGCCGCGAGCGCTCGATGTCGTTGTGGAGGGCGCGCGGGGCCAGGCGCTCGCTGTCGGCGAGCAGGTCGGCGAGCGACTCCGGCGACAGGTGGTGCAGCACGTGGTTGGAGGTCACCAGGTCGAAGTGCTCGCCCTCGGCGACCAGGTCGGCGCTGCTCGCGCGGCGGAACTCGACTCCGGGCGGCGCGGGCGTCGACGTGGCGAAGGCGGAGGCGCGCTCGTCCGGATCGACGGCGGTGATCGCCAGGCGGAGGCCGTCCTCGCGGGCCCAGCCGGCGAGGGAGCGGGCGACGTCGCCGCCTCCCGATCCGATGTCGAGCAGGCGGAACGGCTCGTCGGGCCGCAGGAGCGGACGCAGGCGCGAGCGGTAGAGGACGCGCCACCCCGAGACCAGCCGGTTCACGGTGCCGAAGCGGGCGTAGGTGGCGTCGAGCAGGGTCTGGTCGCAGTCCGGGTCGTCCATCAGCTCCTGCTCGGAGACCTCGCGGTGGCGCAGATCCGGCGCGAGAGGGGCGCGCGGAGTCACTCCCCGCCCCGCTTGGTGAGCAGCGCGAGCTCGACGGTGAGGCCGGGCCCGAACGCCATCGCGCCGATCCGCTCGCCGTCGGCCGCCTCGCCGTGCAGCAGGCGCCGCAGGATGAAGAGGACGGTCGCGCTCGACATGTTGCCGTTGGTCCGCAGCACCTCGCGCGACGGGGCCAGCTGCTCGTCGCTGAGGGCGAGCGAGGCCTGCACCTTGTCGAGGATGCTGCGGCCGCCGGGGTGGATCGCCCAGCGCCGCACGTCGCTCCGCTCGACCTCGGCGCCGGCCAGCAGCGGGGCGACGGCCGCCTCGATGTTCGCTCCGATGATCGAGGGCACGTAGGTGCTCAGCCGCATCGAGAAGCCGTGGTCGCCGATCGTCCACGCCATCTCGGTCTCGCCCTCGTCGGTGAGCGTCGTGGCGAGCGCGTCGAGCTCGAGCACCGGGGTGCCGGGCGCGGCCTCGCGGGCGGTGACGACGGCCGCCGCTCCGCCGTCGGCGAAGACGGAGGTCGCGACGATCTGCTCCGGGTCGTTGGAGCTGGTGAGGTGGATGGTGCACAGCTCGACCGCGACGACGAGGACGACCGCCTCCGGGTCGGCCTCGCAGAACTGGCGGGCGGCGCGCAGGCCGGGGAAGGCGCCGTAGCAGCCCATGAAGCCGAGGTGGAAGCGCTGCGTCGAGGGCGCGAGGCCGAGGCGGCGGACCAGCTGGTAGTCGGGCCCCGGGGCGTAGAAGCCGGTGCAGGAGACCGTCACCACGTGGGTGACGTCCTCGGGGGTCATCGACGCGGACGCGAGGGCGCGGCGGGCCGCCTCCGTGAAGAGCTCGGGAGCGCGCTCGGTGTAGACGGCGTTGCGCGCGGCCGTCCCCGGGTCGAGCACCAGGCCGCTCCCCGCGTCGTAGAAGACGCTCGCACCCTCCCGCTCGACCCGGTCGAGCTCGTCGACCACCGTGCTGCGGGTGTCGATCCCGGACGCGTCGAAGGCCGCGCCGATCAGGCGGGACCCGAGCCGGGTCATCGCGGGCTGGGACGCGAAGAGGTCGCGCACCTCGGACTGGCGCAGGACCGTGGTCGGCACCGCCGTCTCGATGCTGCGGATGTGGACACTCACCCGCAGGAACCTATCGCGGAATCCTGCGGGTGAGCGGTGCCCTGGAGCGTGATCAGAGGATCGGCTTCCCGCCGGTGACGGCGATCGTCGACCCGCTGATGTAGCTCGCCTCGTCGGAGGCGAGGAGGACGTAGGCGGGGGCCACCTCGGCCGGCTGCCCGGGGCGGCCCAGCGGGACCTGCTCGCCGAACTCGGCGACGGCCTCCTCCGGCATGGTCGAGGGGATCAGCGGCGTCCAGATCGGGCCGGGCGCGACCGAGTTGGCGCGGATGCCCTTCTCGCCGAGCGCCTGCGCGAGCGAGGCGGTGAGGCTGAGGATCGCCGACTTCGTGGCGGCGTAGGGAAGCAGCTGGTACGACGGCTGGTCGGACTGCACCGAGCTCGTCGCGATGATCGACGCGCCCTCCTTCAGGTGGGGCAGCGCCGACTTCACGAGGTGGAAGTAGGCGCTGATGTTCGTCGCGATCGTGCGGTCCCACTCCTCGTCCGGGATGTCGGTGACGCTCTCGCGGCTCATCTGGAAGGCGGCGTTGCTGACGAGCACCTCGAGGTGGCCGAAGCGCTCGACGGTCTCGGTGACGACGGCGCGGCAGTGCGACGGGTCCTGCAGGTCGCCGGGGAGGAGCAGCGCCTCGCGGCCGGCCTCCCGGACCCACTTGGCGGTGTCCTCGGCGTCGTCGTGCTCGTCGAGGTACGAGATCGCGACGTCGGCGCCCTCGCGCGCGAACGCGATCGCGACGGCCTTGCCGATGCCGCTGTCGCCGCCCGTGATGAGGGCGACCTTGCCGCTGAGGCGGCCGGTGCCGCGGTAGGTGGTCTCGCCGTGGTCGGCCTTCGGCGTCAGCTCGGCCTCGGTGCCGGGCGGTGTCTGCTCGGGGGATTCCGGAGTCATGACTCTCCCTCTCGTGTCGTCGGTCGGTGTCTCCATGCAAGCGGGCGGGCACGACCCAGCGGGACTTGAGCAGGAGCTCGGACTCGGTGCGGAGCAGGAGCGTCGCG
>NZ_PSVU01000090.1:0-4595 GCF_002932515.1 Rathayibacter sp. AY1D5 | reverse complement strand
CTGGACCGCGGCTCCGGACGTCGTCCGCACCAGGACTCTCTCGCCCAGGTCCCAGTCGGTCGCGTTCGCTCTGGCGGGCTACGCGTACTCGACCGGCTCCTACTCGGTGACCGCGACGTCCACCTCGGGTCTCCCGGTGGACTTCACGACCACGACGCCGGAGGTCTGCCGGCTCGACGGCACTCCGTTCCTCTTCGAGGGACTGAGCCGGTCCGTGTTCGCGGGCGTCGCCGCGGGGACCTGCGTCGTCCGCGCCGGCCAGCCCGGCGACCAGCGCTACGCGGCGGCCCCGGCGGTCGAGACGAGCTTCACGGTGGTCGCGAAGCCGGTGGAGGAGGTGGTGCGGAAGGCGCAGAGCATCGACTTCCTCCTCCCCACGAGCGCTCTCACGACGGATGAGGACGCCGACCTCCGCGCCAGTGCCGGCAGCGGTCTGCCGGTCACGGTCACGAGCACGACCCCGGAGGTCTGCTCGATCATCGGCGGCACCTCCGTGCGCAACCTCCGCCCGGGCACCTGCACCATCCGCTTCGACCAGGAGGGCTCGGAGCTCTACCTCCCCGCGCCGCAGCGCACCGGATCGTTCACCGTCGACCGCCTCCCGCAGAGCATCGTCTACGACTACCCGCACGGCATCGACACCGCGCGCTCCGCCACCTACTCCCCCGTCGCGACAGCCACGTCGGGGCTTCCCACGACCTACGGCGCGACCGGCGGCTGCACCATCGCCGACGGCGTGGTGACCTTCACCGAGGTCGGCGAGGAGTGCGTCGTCACCGCCGACCAGCTCGGGAACGCGGACTACGCGCCCGCTCTGCAGCGGTCGTCCACCTTCACGGTGCGGAAGGGACCCCAGACGATCACCCTCGCCCCGACCCCTCCCACGACCGGAGCCGTCGGCGACACCGTCACCCTCACGATGACCGCGAGCTCGGGCCTGCCCGCCTTCGCCGTCGCGTACGACGCCTGCCGCACGACCCGGGTCGATCCGGGCTCCGTCGACATCCTCCTCACCGCTGTCGGCACCTGCTCGTACTACGCGTTCCAGCAGGGCGACTCCACCTATCAGCAGGCTCCGAACGTCGCCGGCACCGTTCAGGTGACCCTTCCGGCCCAGACGATCGCCTTCACCTCCACTCCCCCCTCCCCCGCCGTCCCGGGCGGCACCTACACGCCCGCCGCGACGGGCGGCGCGTCCGGGCAGCCGGTCGTGCTCGCCGCCTCGGGCGCCTGCACCCTGACGGACGGCGTCGTCACCTTCGGAGGCGCCGGCACCTGCACCGTCACCGCCGATCAGGCCGGCGACTCCGGTCATCTCGCCGCTGCGCAGGTCTCGCAGACCATCGCGGTGGGCCTGGCCGCCGGGTCCGTCTCGTTCGGCGGCGACGCTCCGGTCGACGCGGTCGTCGGCGGATCGTCCACGCCGGTGATCGTCCGGGGCCCGTCCTCCGCCGATCCGCTGCTCGCCGCCTCGGGAGCCTGCTCGGTCTCCGGGGGCTCGGTCTCCTACGACCACGCCGGCACCTGCACCCTGACCCTCGAGCAGGCCGGCGACGCTGCGCACGCCGCTGCTCACGCCGACCGCGCCTTCACGATCGGCAGGGCTGCGCAGACCGTCGCCTTCACCTCCACCGCTCCCGCGGCGGTCGTCGGAGGAACGTGGACTCCGACCGTCACCGGCGGCGCGTCGAGCGCCCCGATCGTCCTCGGGACCGCCTCCGCGGCCTGCACCGTCGCGAACGGCACCGTGACCTTCGCCGCTCCGGGAGACTGCGTGCTGACCCTCGACCAGGCCGGCGACGCCGACCGCGACGCCTCCCCGCAGGCGACCCGCACCCTCGCGGTGACCGCCGCGTCGGTCGAGAAGAAGCCGCAGACCGTCGCGTTCACCGCGAACACCTCGGCGACCCCCGCCACCGGAGTCGCCTACTCCCTCGCCGCGCGGGCCTCCTCCGGGCTCGCGGTGACCTACACCGCCACCGGCCCGTGCACCGTCACCTCGGCGGGCACCGTCACCCTCACCGGGACCAGCGCCTGCACCGTCACCGCCGCTCAGGCCGGTGACGGCACCTGGGCCGCCGCGGCCGCCACCCGCATCGTCAAGGTCGTCCCGGGCAGCCGCGCCGACCTCAAGGTCGCCCTCACCCCCACCACCACGAAGATCACCGGGAGGACCCTCACCGCCACCACCACCGTCACCAACGTCGGCACCCGCGACACCGGATCCACCGTCATCCAGATGATCGTCCCCACCAGCGTGACCGACACCGGAGGCGCCACCCGCACCCCCGGCAGGATCGCCGGGACGACCGTCCTCACCTGGAAGATCCCCACCCTCGGAGCCGGGCAGAGCACCACCCGGACCGTCGTCCTCACCCCCCGGACGGGCACGTCGACGATCACCGCCAAGAGCTCCACCGCGATCGGCGACCCCACCCCCGCGAACAACACCGTCACCAGGAGCTACAAGAAGTAGGCGCGGCCGGGGGCGGCCCCTCGACGGGAGCGGAGGCGTTCCGGACGAGTGGCCGTCCGTCGTCTCGCGACGCCGATCGGTCGGGGCCCGACAGCCCTGACCCCCCGATCCCGCCGCAGGCCCTCTCCCGCGCCTGTCCGGGGGTGCCGGCTCGGCCCGGCGCCGGTGACACGCGGCGCGGTTCTGCCAGGATCGACACCAGCACGCTCATCGTCTCGATCCGGTCCGCCGGATCCCTCCTCGACAAGGACGGCACTGTGGGAATTCGCGAGTACGGACGTCTTCTCCGCCGGGGCTGGCTCGTCATCTCGATCTTCGTCGCCCTCGGCCTCGCGGCCGCCTCCGTGGCGACCATGGCGTCGGAGTCGGAGTACCGGGCGCAGACGACCGTGTTCGTCTCCGTCGCGACCGCCGACAACCAGTCCAGCGCCGAGGTCGGCGCGTCCTTCACCAGTGCCGAGGCCCGCGTGGCCTCCTACGTCGCGCTGGTCGACTCGAGCTCGGTGCTGCAGCCCGTCATCGACGACCTCGGACTCGACATGACCGTCGGCGACCTGGCGGGCGAGGTCACGCCGGCCGCGCTCCCCGGCACGGTCATCATGAGCATCGACGTGGTCGACGCGGACGCCCAGCAGGCGGCGCGGATCGCCGACGCGGTCGCCGAGAGCCTGCGCAGCTACGTCGCGCAGATCGAGCGCCCCGTCACGGGCGGCGCGAGCCGGGTCGACGTGAAGGTGCTCGAGGCCGCCTCCGTGCCGGGCTCGCCGCTCAGCCCCGACCTGCTCGTCTACCTGGTGCTCGGCGGAGCGACCGGCCTCATCCTCGGCGTCGGCGTCGTCGTGCTGCGCTCGCTCGGCGACTCCCGCATCCGCTCGGCGAAGGACGTCGCCGCCGGCACCACCCTGCCGGTGCTCGAGTCGATCCCCTTCGACACGGCCGTCCGCCGCTCCCCCCTCGTCGTGGACGGCCGCAGCGCCGTCGCCGAGTCGTTCCGGATGCTGCGCACGACGCTCCTCTTCGGCTCCGGCACCCACGAGCGCACCCTGCTCGTCACCTCCGCCCGCGAGGGCGACGGCAAGAGCACGGTGGCCGCGAACCTCGCCGTGTCGATCGCCCAGATCGGCCGCACCGTGGTGCTGATCGACGCCGACCTGCGCGACCCGGCGCAGTCGACGGTCTTCCGCGTCCCCACGGGCGGACCGACCCTCGCCGACCTGCTCCGCACCGGCACCCTGCCCGCCGACGGGTCGCTGCCCGTCAGCGCGCAGGGCGTCACGGTGCTCACGGCCGGCGGCAGCCAGGCGAACCCGAGCGACCTGATCGGCACCCCCGCGATGGAGCGCGTGATCGCGCACCTCTCGCGCCGCTTCGACCACGTGATCGTCGACTCCCCCGCGATCCTCTCGGCCACCGACGCGGTGCTGCTGGGCAAGATGGTCGCCACGACCGTCCTCGTCGCGGGCGCCGGGGTCTCGTCCTCGGCCGACCTCGTCGCCGCGGCCGACCGGCTACGGGACGTCGGGGGCGACGTCCTCGGGACCGTGGTCGCGCAGGCTCCCCGCAGCACGGTCGTCGCCGCCGCGGCGACGGCGTCCGCCTGAGACCCGGGAGCGCTGCAGCCGGTGCCGGCGCCCCTCCCCGCGGGGAGTGACGACGTGGGCCCCGGTGCCGGCGCGCGGCCCGTCGAGGTGGGCGGCGTTGCGCGAGGGTGAGGGCTCGCGGACCCGGGCGGTGCCCGCGCGCACCGCCTGCTCGGCCCGCCCCGCCACGACGCCCATGCCGCAGACGATCCAGAGCGTGTACGCCACCGGACCCTCCTGGAGCGTCGGCAGCACCGTGTAGCTGACCAGCGTGCCCGCGACCACGGCCGTGGGCAGGAAGCCGTCGAGCGTCGGCGCGCGCAGCCCGCGGAGGAACAGGTACACCAGCAGCGCCGCGAACAGCAGCATCACGATGATCCCCGACTCGATCGCGAGCACGAGGAAGAAGCTCTCGACGAGGACGCTGTCGGTCGAGTACAGCTGCGCGCGCGGGCCGACCTTGCCGAGGCCGAAGCCGAACGGGTGCGCGACGAGCAGCGGGATGTTCTCGAGCAGGCTGTCGCTGTGGCCGATCAGCG
>NZ_PSVU01000009.1:0-84498 GCF_002932515.1 Rathayibacter sp. AY1D5 | reverse complement strand
GGCCGGGTCCGCGGCGACGGCCGGATCGGTGACGGCCCGCTGCAGATCCGCCGCGAGCGCCGGGTTCTTGAAGGCCGCGGCGATGGTGTCGGGGATCCGCGACCGCCGCCGCCCAGATCGAGGGCGCCGGCCACGAGGGCGGCAAGGAGGACAGCATCTGGGACGCGTTCTCCCGCGTCCCCGGAGCGGTCGCGAAGGGCGACACCCCCGAGGTCGCGGTGGACCACTACCACCGGATGCCCGCGGACGTGCGGCTGATGAAGGAGCTGGGGCTCGGCTCCTACCGCTTCTCGGTCAGCTGGGCGCGCGTCAAGCCGGGCGACCGCGCGGTGAACCCCGAGGGCCTCGACTTCTACTCCCGCCTGGTCGACGAGCTGCTCGGCGCCGGCGTGCTGCCGTGGCTCACCCTCTACCACTGGGACCTCCCGCAGGCCGTCGAGGAGACCGGCGGCTGGGCGAACCGCGACACCGCCGAGCGCTTCCGGGACTACGCCGAGGCCGTCTACGAGAGCCTCGGCGACCGGGTGCAGCACTGGACGACGTTCAACGAGCCGTTCTGCTCGACCCTGCTCTCCTACGGCGCGGGCGTGCACGCCCCCGGCGTGATCTCGCAGCAGAAGGCCCTCGCCGCCGTGCACCACACGCACCTAGCCCACGGGCTGGCCGTCTCGACGCTCCGGCAGCTCGGAGCGCAGAACCTGGGCATCACGCTCAACCTCTCGAACGCCGTCCCCGACGACCCCGAGGACGAGGCCGACCTCGACGCCGCACGCCGCTTCGACGCGCTCCAGAACCGGATCTTCCTCGACCCGCTGCGGCGCGGCGAGTGCCCCGAGGACCTGCTCGAGGACGTCGACGGGCTCGGGCTCGACGAGCTGATCGTCGACGGCGACCTCGACCTCATCTCGCTCCCGCTCGACTTCCTCGGCGTGAACCACTACCACGACGACACCGTCTCGCCGCATCCGCTGCCGGCCGGAGCCGACGACTTCGCCCAGGCGACCGACCGCGAGGTCGGCTCCCCCTGGGTCGGCTCCGAGTTCATCACCTTCCCGTCGCGCGGTCTGCCGCGCACCGCGATGGACTGGGAGGTGAACCCCGACGGGCTGCGCTACCTGCTGACCCGCCTGGGCCTGGAGTACGAGAACCTCCCTCCGCTCTACGTGACCGAGAACGGCGCCGCCTACGACGACGTCGTCGAGGACGGCCGCGTGCACGACGCGGACCGCACGCAGTACGTGCTCGACCACGTCGAGAAGGTCGCCGACGCGATCGACCAGGGCGCCGACGTCCGCGGCTACTTCGTNTGGTCCCTCCTCGACAACTACGAGTGGGCCTGGGGCTACGAGAAGCGCTTCGGCATCGTGCGCGTCGACTACGACACGCAGGAGCGGATCGTGAAGGACTCGGGCCTGGTCTACTCCCGACTGCTCGGCGGCAGCGCCGCGGCGATCCTGGACTGACCCGTGAGCGAGCCGACGGGCGTCCGCGGCGGGGGCCGCTCCCCCACCCTCGAGATGGTCGCGGCGCGGGCCGGAGTCTCGCGCGCGACGGTCTCGCGGGTGGTCAACGGCGCCCCGCAGGTGGCGGCCGAGATCGTGGCCGCCGTGGAGAAGGCGATCGGCGAGCTCGACTACGTGCCCAATCACGCGGCGCGGATGCTCGCCTCGCGGCGCACGCAGTCGATCGCGCTGATCGTGCCGGAGTCGACCGCGCGCGTCTTCGCGGACCCGTTCTTCGCCTCGATCGTGCAGGGCGCCGCGATGCGCCTGGCCGACACGGACTACACGCTCTCGATGCTGATCGCGTCCGAGACGGACGGCGAGAAGACGCGGCGGTACCTGCTCGGCGGCAATGTCGACGGCGCGCTCGTGGTCTCGCACCACTCCGGCGACCACTCCTACGCGGCGCTCTCGGGCACGCTGCCGATCGTCTTCGGCGGCCGGCCGCTCTCGCCGGACGAGCGCGGCTCCTACTTCGTCGACGTGGACAACACGGAGGGGGCGGCCGTCGCCACCGCGCACCTGATCGAGCGCGGCCGGCGCCGGATCGCCACCATCGCGGGCCCCGCCGACATGCCGCCGGGCGTCGACCGCCTGATCGGCTGGCGCGGCGCACTCACCGACGCCGGCCTTGCCGACGACCTCGTCGAGTGGGGAGACTTCTCGCCGGCCAGCGGCACCGAGGCGATGCGCCGCCTCCTCGCCCGCGACCCCGACCTGGACGGCGTCTTCGCCGCGAACGACCAGATGGCGGTCGGCGCCTACGCCGCCCTCCGCGAGGCCGGCCGCCGGATCCCCGAGGACGTGTCCGTCGTGGGCTTCGACGACGATCTCTTCGCGCGGAACGCCGTCCCCGCGCTGACCACGGTGCGCCAGCTCCCCGACGAGCTCGGCGCCCGCATGGTGGAGCTGCTGACCGCCCGCATCGAGGGGCTCCCCGTGGAGCACCGCACGCTGATGCCGACGTCGCTGGTCATCCGCGCCAGCAGCTGACGCCGGCCCGCGAGTACGCAGTAGTCGTCGCAGTCGACGCCGAGTGCGACGACTCCTGGACAGTCGGAGAACTCCGCGTGCTCGATCGGATGCGGACGGGCGAACGGATCCGGACGGTGAGGCGGACGCGGGCGGCGGGGCGGGGATGGACGAGCGGGTCGATCCGTCGACGGGGTGCGTCACGGTCGCCAGCCGTGGGCCACGAGAGCGGCACGGAGCTCGGCGATCGTGCGCGCCCTGCCCCGGGTCAGACCCTCCGCGCGGACGACCACGACGATCCAGCCCGCGAGGTGCAGGGCCAGGAGCCGTTCACGATCGCGTGAGAACTGCGCGTCGTCCGTCCGGTGCTGGCCGCCGTCGTACTCCGCCACCACCTTCCACCGTTCGAAGACCAGATCGCCGACCGCGAGCAGTCGGCCGCCGATCCTGATCTCGGCGTTCACGTCGGGCGCGGGCAGTCCCGCCTCCTCGACGAGAGCGCGGAGCCAGGTCTCCCTCCGCGAGGCGGCTCCGGTCGATGCCAGCCGCAGAGCCTCAGCCAGGCCGCGTCGGCCCCGGCCCCGATGGGAGGCCAGGCGGTCCTGCAGCTCGTGAAGCCGGACATGGGGACGCGGATCGTCCCGGCGCGGGTAGCGCGGCTCGAACAGGAGGTGGTCCGTCGCCGCGAGGAGATCGCGGGCGGACAGCAGTGGGGCGAGCGCGATCCACGTCGACACCGCTCCCGTCACCGGCAGGCCGTGCCGCTCGACCCTGTCCGTCTCCGTGAGGGTGTGGCCGATCACACCCCGGGTCCTGGGGGGCCGGTGCGGCGTCGTCGCCGCCACGTGGATCGGATCGTCCTCGCCAGGTCGCGCCGGGAGCGGCACTCCCCAGGCTTCGGCCGCGGTCAGGTGGGAGAAGAGCTGCCAGGGCCGCAGCCGCGGCAGGTAGGCGGCGGCTCGTTCCAGGTGCGTCACGGGCGCCACCCGGGTGCGCACTCCGTGGAAGGGGCTGGCCAGGGCGGGAGTGCGCAGTCGGGCGTCCGTCACCCCTGCGCGGAGTGCCGCTCGCCGGGTGAAGGCTCCGAGGTCGGTGCTGGACATGCCGCGATTCTGGCGGTCCGTGATCCTCGTCCGACTCCCGCGATCCGCATTCTGTGGACGAACCCCTGATCCCGCACCTGGGGAGGCGCGCCTCCCACCACGACTGTCCAGGAGTTGTCGCAGTCGGCGTCGAGTGCGACAACTCCTGGACAGTCGGAGCGATCGATGTCGAGTGCGACACCTTCTGGACAGTGGGAGCGACCGACCTCGACACGTCTGAGGAGTCGAGAGGGCCCGCGTCAGAGGAAGAGCGGCGCCGGGTCGAGGGCGGCGAAGCGGCGGCGCATGACGGCGACCGCGTCGGCGTGCTCGTCGACGAGGACGAAGCGGCGGCCGAGAGCATGCGCGACGGCACCGGTCGTGCCGGAGCCGGCGAAGAAGTCGAGGACGGCGTCGCCCTCGCGGCTGGACGCCTGCACGATGCGGCGGAGGATCCCCTCCGGCTTCTGCGTCGGGTACCCGGTCTTCTCGCGGCCGGTCGGCGAGACGATCGTGTGCCACCACACGTCGGTCGGCCGCTTGCCGCGCTCGGCCTTCTCGGGGGTCACCAGGCCCGGGGCCATGTACGGCTCGCGGTCCACGGCGGCGGAGTCGAAGTGGTAGCCGCGCGGGTTCTTCACGTAGACGAGGATCGTGTCGTGCTTGGTCGGCCAGCGGCGTGTGGCCTTCGCTCCGTAGTCGTAGGCCCAGATGATCTCGTTGAGGAAGCACTCGCGGCCGAAGAGCGCGTCGAGCAGCACCTTCGCGTAGTGCGCCTCGCGGTAGTCGAGGTGGAGGTAGAGGGTGCCGTCGTCGGCGAGGAGCCGCCACGCCTCGGCCAGACGCGGCTCGAGGAACGACCAGTAGTCGTCGAAGCGGTCGTCGTAGCGGAGCAGGTCGCCGCGGATCCGCTCGTAGCTGCGCCCCTTGAAGCCGGCGATCGTGCCGGTGGTGGAGCGCACCGAGGTGGTCGAGGTGCGCACCTGCGCCCGGCCCGTGTTGAACGGCGGGTCGAGGTAGACGACGGTGAAGGCCCCGTCGGCCAACTGCGGCAGGACCTCGAGGTTGTCGGCGTGGAACACCGCGCTCCGCGACTCCGGGACGCCGTCCGCGATCTGGATCGTCCTGGGCACCCGGCAATTGTGCCAGTGCGCGCGAGCCCGGCGACACGCTCCGCGTCTCGCGCCCTCGCTCGACGGGTGCCGGGAGGCTCCGGCGTAGAGTGGCGCGATGATCTCCGAGGTGCGCCACGACGAGGACTCGTCCCGCTACACGCTCTGGCTCGACGGCGAGACCGTCGGAGTCGCGGACTACGCCGTCCGCGGCCGCGACGTGGTCTTCCTCCACACCGAGATCGCGCCCGAGCACCGCCACGAGGGCCTCGGTGAGACCCTCGTCGAGGCGGCCCTCGACGACGCGCACGAGCGCTTCGGCGGGCGCATCGTCCCGGCCTGCCCGTTCGTCGCCGAGTTCATCGCCGAGCACCCGGACTACCAGGAGCTCCTCGCGAGCTGAGGGGCGCCCACCGGACCGGTCCGCCGCGTTCCGCTCCGGGTCCACGCGCCGGCGACCGCCGCCCCGGACCCGCCGGTCAGGGGACGCGCCGCAGCCACTCCGGAGTCGAGTACTTCGTCCGCACCAGCTCCTCCGCCGCCGCGTACTCCTCCTCGGCCAGCGTCCCCGCCTCGCCGCCGTGCAGCTGCACGAAGGTCGCCTTCATGCGCTCGATGATCTCGGCGCGGCTGAGCCCGGTCTGGCTGCGCAGCGGGTCGACGCGCTTCACGGCGGAGGCGATGCCCTTGTCCGAGAGCTTCTCGCGGCCGATCCGCAGCACCTGCACCATCTTCTCGGCGTCGATGTCGTAGCTCATGGTCACGTGATGGAGGACGGCGCCGGAGCCCAGGCGCTTCTGCGCGGCGCCGCCGATCTTGCCCGAGGGCGACGTGATGTCGTTGAGCGGCTGGTAGACCGCGTCGATCCCGAGCGACTGCAGCGCGCTGACGGCCCACTCGTCGAGGAAGGCGTAGGAGTCGGCGAAGGTCAGCCCCTGGACGAGGTCGCCGGGGACGTAGAGCGAGTACGTGACGACGCTGCCCGCCTCCATGAACATCGCGCCGCCGCCCGAGATGCGGCGGACCACGTCGACGCCGTACTTCGCCGCGTTGTCGAGGTCGACCTCGTTGCGGAGCGACTGGAAGCTGCCGATGACGACGGCGGGCTGGTCCCACTCCCAGATCCGCAGCGTCGGCTCCCGGCGGCCCTCGCCGACCGCGGCGGTCAGCACCTCGTCGAGCGCCAGGTGGGTCGCGGGAGGGACGGCCCGGTCGTGCACGATGCGCCAGTCGTAGTCGCGCCAGCTGGTCGCCTGCAGCAGCGAGTGGCGGATCGGAACCGTGTCGGGCTCGGGGGTGAATACGAGCAGGAGCGCGTCGGCCGGGAGCGCCTGCCGGATGGCGGCGGCGATGGACTTCGCGTCCGTCTCGGCCGGCAGGCCCACGACCGCGCGATCGATGTCGTCGAGGGCCGTGTCGGGCTCGAGGAAGAAGTCGCCCGCCAGGCGGAACCCGGCGAACCTCCCGTCGACCACGTCGAGGTCGACGACCACGAGCTTTCCGCCGGGGACCTTGTACTCGCCATGCATGACGCCAGCCTAGGCGCGAGCCGGGGCGGGGAAGCGCTCGCCCAGCCACTCCACGAGATCGGCCGTGACCTCGGCCCGGTTGAGCTCCTGGAACAGCTCGTGCCGCGCCTCCGGGTACACCCGCACCGAGACGTCCGTGTACCCGGCCCGCCGCCGGTAGGCCTGGGCGAGCGCGCGCACCGACCGCTCGCCGCCGAGGGTGTCGTCGGCGCCCACGACCAGCAGCAGGGGCAGCGGATGCTCGGGCCCGCGCTGCGGGCGGCCGACCAGCCGCAGGGTCTCGACCAGCCCGATCCGCTTCGCGAGCGGCGTGGTGAAGGTGAGGGGGTCGTCGTGGAACCGCTGCCAGACCTCCGGGTCGCGGGAGAGCCACTCGAGGCCGAGGCCGCCGGCGACGCGGTGCCGCTTCGCCAGGTCGCCCGCGTTCATGTGCCCGGGGAGGCGGTAGGCCGTGCCGCTCAGCACGAGCGCGGCATAGGCGGCGGAGTGGTGGTCGACGATCCGCTGCGCCATGAGCGACCCCCAGGAGTGGCCGAGCAGCACGATCGGCACTCCCGGGCTCTCCTCCGCGAGCAGCTCCGTCAGCCGGAGGATCGCCGCCTCGGTCGCGCGCAGGCCGCCCGGCCCCAGCAGTCCGAGCCGGGAGGAGTCGCCGCCGTGCTGCTCGAGGCCGGTCCGGCCGTGCCCGCGGTGGTCGTCCGCCGCGACCGCGTACCCGGCGGCGACCAGCGCCTCCGCCAGCTCGACGTAGCGCCCCGAGTGCTCGCCGACCCCGTGGGCCAGCTGCACGATCGCGCGGGGCGAGGGGTGCGGCCACCAGCGGTAGTGGATGACGACGCCGGAGGCGTCCTGGAAGGTCCTGTCGACAGCGGCGCCGGTCATGGTGACCAGTGTGGCGCTCCGGCCGCTGGGCGCGAGGGACGCGCGGAGAACTGAGAAGATACTCACGATCCATCGGCGGGCACCCTGCTCGTCACGGTGCCTCGCTACCTTTTCCCTTGACGAGCGACCCCCGCGACCGTCCCCCGACCCCCCTTCACGAGCGAGGCCAGCCCCTTCATGACCGTATCGCCCCTGATCTGGACCCTGACGATCGTCTTCATCGTCCTGCTCCTGCTCTTCGACTTCTTCTTCCACGTCCGGAAGGCCCACGAGCCCACGCTGAAGGAGTCGTCGATCTGGTCGGCGCTCTACGTCGGCATCGCCGTGCTCTTCGGGCTCGGCGTCCTCGTCTTCGGCGGAGCGACGCCCGGATCGGAGTACTTCGCGGGGTACATCACCGAGAAGGCCCTCTCGGTCGACAACCTGTTCGTCTTCCTCATCATCATGGCGAGCTTCAAGGTGCCCCGCGCCGACCAGCAGAAGGTGCTCCTCTTCGGCATCGTCTTCGCGCTGATCGCCCGCACCGGCTTCATCTTCCTCGGCGCCGCACTGATCAACTCGTTCGCCTGGGTCTTCTACATCTTCGGCCTGATCCTCCTGCTGACCGCGTTCAACCTGGTCAAGCCGGGCGACGACCACTCCAGCGACAACGTGATGGTGCGCCTGGCCAAGCGGATCTTCAAGACGAGCGACCAGTACGACGGCGACAAGTTCTACACGCACATCGACGGCAAGAAGGTCCTCACGCCGATGATCCTCGTCATGGCGGCGATCGGCGGAACGGACATCCTGTTCGCCCTCGACAGCGTGCCGGCGATCTTCGGCCTCACCAGCGACGTGTACCTCGTCTTCACGGCGACCGCGTTCTCGCTTCTGGGCCTGCGCCAGCTGTACTTCCTCATCGACGGTCTGCTCGACCGCCTCGTCTACCTCAGCATCGGCCTCGCCGCGATCCTCGCCTTCATCGGCGTGAAGCTGATCCTGCACGCGCTCCACGAGAACAACCTGCCGTTCATCAACAACGGCGAGCACGTGGAGGTCTTCGAGATCGGCACCGGACTGTCGCTCTCGGTCATCATCGGCGTCCTCGTGATCACGGTGATCGCCTCCCTCGTCAGCCCCAAGGGCCGTCGCATGGCCGCCGAGGCCGCCGAGCGCCGCCGCGTGGCCGAGGCCGCGGGCGCGGACGTCGACGCGACGCACTGAGTCGTCTCGTGCGCCGCGGGGCTGCGCACCGCGGGCGGCTCTCCTATGCGGTCGATTTCCCGAGAGCGGGTCCCGACCGCCTAGGACGATCCGCTGACACGCGGATCGCTCGTTCGACGGGCCGTCTCGTGCGCCGCAGGGCGGCGCACCGCAGTCGGCTCCCACGGGCGGTCGGGTTCCCGAGAGCGGGTCCCGACCGCCTAGGAGGATCCGCTGACACGCGGATCCCCCGTTCGGCTCGACCGAGCACCGCACGCCGGTGCTCCGCAGTCAGCTCCCCTAGGCGCTCAGGTCCCCGAGAGCGGGTCCCGACCGCCGAGAACGTCCCGCCGGCTCGAGCGCGGACTCCGCTCGCGGAGGGTCAGCGGGCGCGGTAGCGGTGCTCCGGGCGGCCGGTGGTGCCGTAGCTGAGGGTCATCTCGACGAGGCCGCGGCCCGCGAGACCCGAGAGGTAGCGCTGGGCGGTGGCGCGCGAGATGCCGGCGCGCTCGGCCACCTCGAGGGCCGACAGCTCGGCGCCCGACTCGGCCAGGCGCGCCAGGACGAGCTGCTCGGTCGCCGAGCGCGAGGGCTGCGCGGCGGTCGCGTCGCCCGAGTGCAGGATGCGCAGCGCCCGCTCCACCGCCTCCTGATCGGCCGCGCGGTCCTCCCGCAGCACGTTCCGGAACCGCACGTACGCGTCGAGGCGCTCGCCGAGCAGGCGCGCCTCGAACGGCTTGATGAGGTACCCGAGCGCTCCCGCGTGCAGCGCGCGCCGCACCGTCGCCCCGTCGGAGGCGGCGCTGACGACGAACGCGTCGGTGTCGAGCTCGCGGAGCAGCGCGATCCCGCTCTGGTCCGGCAGGTGCACGTCGAGCAGCAGGAGATCGGGCGCGTGCTCGGCGACGGCCGCCCGCGCCGCGCGCGCCGTGTGCACCGGAGGAAGGGCCGTCAGCCCCTGCCGCGCCTCGACCAGGTCCGCGTGCAGCTGCGCGACCCGGAAGTCGTCGTCCACCACCAGCACCGTGCGCTCCCGCGCCGTGTCCGCGCTCATGACCTGTCCCCGTCCTGCTCCGGCGGCAGCACCGCTCCGGGGAGGCGCGCGCACAGCACGGCCCCCGACTCCGCTCCGCCGGCGTCCGCCAGCCAGACCTCGCCGCCGCGCCGGGCGGCCACCTCGCGGCAGAGCGGCAGGCCGAAGCCGCGGCCGTGCACGCGACCGTCGTCCTCGACGGGGTCGCCCGCGCCGGCCCGGTCGAACAGCGAGTCCGGATCGAGCACTCCGTCGCCCGAGTCGGCGACCGTCACGAAGAGAGCGTCGCCGTCGTCGAGCAGCTCGACCTCGACGAAGCGCACGTCGCGCCGCCCCTCGACCGCCGCGCGCACCGCGTTGTCCACCAGGTTCCCGACCACCGTGGCGACGTCCTCCGGCTCGACGACGGTGCCGCGTACCAGCGTCTCCTCGCCGAGCGTCAGCAGCACACCGCGCTCGGCCGCCTCGATCCCCTTCGCCCCGACGAGCGCCTGGAGGTACGGCTCCTGCAGCCGGTCGGCGTGCTGCACCGGGTACTTGAGCGGGCCGCGGGTCAGCACCTCGTCGAGGTAGTCGCGCGCCGACGCGGTCCGCCCCGCATCCAGCAGGCCCGCGACCACGTGCAGGCGGTTGGCGAACTCGTGCCGCTGCACCCGGAGCGCGTTGGTCATCGCGCCGACCGCGTCGAGGCGCCGGCTCAGCGCGGCGAGGTCGGTGCGGTCGCGCAGCACCACCACCACGCCCAGGTCGCGGTCGCCGCGGGTCTCACGGCGGATGTCGACTTAGACGATGCGGGAGCGGACGACGAAGCCCTCCTCGCCTCCGGGGCGGGGCGGCTCGACGGAGTGCAGCGCGGCGCCGATCGCGTCGGCCAGCGGAACGGGCAGGTCGAGCTCCGCGAGCGGCCGCCGGTGCAGCGCCCGCCCGGTCGGGTCGTCGGAGCCGAGGATCGCGGCGGCCCGCGCATTGCAGACGCCGACGCGCCCGTCGCGGTCGAGCGCGAGCACGCCCTCGTCGACCCCGTCGAGCACGGCGGCCTGGTCCTGCACGAGCGAGGTGAGCTCCTCCGGGGCGAGGCCGAGCGTCAGGCGCAGTAGGCGGCGGCGGATGAAGACGGAGGCGACGGCGGCGAGCACCAGGCCGGCGAGCGCCGCGGCGAGGACGCCGAGCAGCGCGGTCGGCAGGTCGGTGAAGACGCTGGAGCGCGCGAAGCCGATGCTGACCTCGCCGACGACCCGCTGCTCCCCCTCGGCGAAGACCGGGACCTTCGCCCGTGCCGACTCGCCGAGCGTGCCGGTGCCCCACGAGACGCTCTCGCGCCCGGCGAGCGCCTCGTCGGGGCTGGTCGAGACCCGCTCGCCGAGGCGGTCCTCGTCGGGGTGGGCGAGGCGGATGCCCTGATCGTCGGTGATCACGACGAAGAGCGCGCCGGTGCGCTGCTCGACGGCGGCGGCGACGTCCTCGAGTCGTCCGCCGCGTAGGTCGGAGGCGTCGTGCGCGCCGGACACGGCGGAGGACGCGGCGAACGCGTCGCGCAGGTCGGGATCCTCGGCGACGGTTCTGGCGATGGCGAGCGCCGTGCCCTCCGCCTCGCCGCGCAGCTGCTGGACGCTGAGCGCGGTGACGAGCCCCGCGCAGACCAGCACGGCGGCCGACACCGTGGCGAGCTGCAGGACCAGGACGTGGGTCGCGAAGCGCATCGGGGCCTCCTCGCCGTCGTCGTGCGCAGAATGCGCAGAAGCCACACTATGCGCAGATGTCGCCGTAATGAGCGATACCCCGGCGCCGGACGCGGAGCTGCCTAGGGTTTCCACCATCTCCCGGCCGGCTCTCCCGCCGAGCGCGGGCGGAGGCACTGGACGAAGGAGTCAGCTGTGTTGGTAGTACTCGGTTTCACCATGATCCTGGCCTTCATGGCCCTGATCATGACCAAGCGGCTGACGCCGATGGTCGCCCTGATCGTCGTGCCGACGATCTTCGGCCTCTTCGCGGGCGCCGGCCTCGGCATCGGCGACATGGTCCTCGAGGCGATCGGCAGCCTCGCGCCCACGGCCGCGCTGCTGATGTTCGCGATCATGTACTTCGGGATCATGATCGACGTCGGGCTCTTCGACCCGCTGATCCGCTTCATCGTCCGCGCGCTCGGCGACGACCCGGCGAAGGTCGTGCTCGGCACGGCGCTGCTCGCGGGTGCGGTCTCGCTCGACGGCGACGGCTCGACCACCTTCATCGTCACCACCGCCGCGATGCTCCCGATCTACCTGCGCCTGGGGATGAACCCGGTCGTGCTGACCTGCGTCGCGGGCCTGGCCAACGGCACGCTCAACATCGTCCCCTGGGGCGGACCGACGGTGCGCGCCGCCGCGGCCCTCCAGGTCTCGCCGAGCGAGATCTTCGTGCCGATGCTCCCCTCGCTCGCGGTGGTCCTAGCCGTCACGCTCGTCTTCGCCTTGTTCCTCGGTCTCGGCGAGCGCCGCCGCCTCGGCTCGCTCGCGCTGGCCGAGCCGATGCTCGAGCAGGAGCTCGTCGGCGCCGGCCGCGGCTCCTCCTCCCGCTCGGGCGGCGCCCGCACCGGCGGCCTCGCGGCCCTGACCGGGGGCATCCGCACCGTCGCCCGGGAGCGCTTCTCCTTCCTCCGCGGCCCTCAGGCCCTGCGCGGAGCCCAGGTGGCGGTCGCCGCCCGCGTGCAGGCCGACGACGCCGACACCGCGATGGCCGACACGATGCTCGACCCCGAGCGCGAGACGCTGCGCCCGAAGCTGATCTGGGTGAACCTGGTCCTGACCCTCGCGGTGATGACGCTGCTGGTCGCCGACATCCTGCCGCTGCCCTACGTGTTCATGGTCGGCTCCGCGGTCGCCCTCCTGATCAACTTCCCGAAGATGAAGGACCAGGCGGCCGAGATCGTCAAGCACGCGCCGAGCATCGTGGGCGTCGTGTCGATGGTGCTGGCGGCCGGCGTGCTGATCGGCGTCCTCAACGGCACCGGCATGGTCGACGCCATGGCGGAGTGGGTCGTCGCGGTGATCCCGCCGGCGCTCGGCCCGTTCCTCGCCGTGATCACCGGCGTGCTCAGCATCCCGATGACCTTCTTCATGTCGAACGACGCTTTCTACTACGTCATCCTCCCCCTTCTCTACTAGAGCGCGGCGAACTACGGCATCTCGCCGGTCGAGATGGCGCGCGCCTCCATCACCGGGCAGCCGGTGCACCTCCATTGCCCGCTGGTCCCGGCGATCCTCCTGCTCGTCTCCCTCGCCGCGGTGAACCTCGGCGACCACCACCGCAAGGTGCTGTGGCGAGCGGTCGTCGTCTCGCTGGTCATGCTCGCCGTCGGCGTACTGGTCGGCTCGATCCCCTTCGGCTGAGGTCGGCGGAGCGGAGCGCCGAGCGATCGGAACGAGGACGGGACCTTCTGCTGCGGCGGGGGCGCCGTCCTGGGTGCGCGGCTCGGTCCCGCAGGCGGCGAGAGCGCAGCGGCGGCGGCGGGTTCTCGGTCGAGACGTCGGAGCGGACCTTGAGGATGAGGGCGCCGACCACGACGAGGAACGCGACCCGGATGAAGCGGCTGCCACGAGCGACGGCCATCCGCGAGCCGAGGTACGCGCCCGCCACGTTGGCGGCGCCCATCAGGAGGCCCAGCAGCCAGATCACGTGCCCGCCCGGCACGAAGTAGAGCAGGGCGCCGAGGTTGGTCGCGACGTTGACGATCTTCGCCTTGGCGCTGGCGAGCAGGAAGTCGTAGCCCAGCGCGGTGATCAGGGCGATGATCAGGAAGGTGCCGGTGCCCGGTCCGATCAGGCCGTCGTAGAAGCCGATCAGGAGTCCCAGCACGGCCGCGGTGACGAGGTGGCGCCGGCCCGCGTGCTTGAGCACCGTGACGCTGCCCAGTGCCGGGCGGGCGATCGTCACGACGGCGACCACGATCAGCGCGACGACGATGATCGGCTTGAACACCGCGGCCGGGAGGAGGCCGGCGAGCGTCGCGCCTCCGTAGCTGCCCGCGAGGGCGACTGCCGCCATCGGCAGTGCGGTGCGCAGATCGGGCTTCGCGCGCCGGTAGTAGGTGATCGCGCTGGTGGTCGTGCCGAAGATCGAGGCCAGCTTGTTCGTGGCGAGCGCCTGCACGGGCGAGATCCCCGGCACGAGGAGCAGGGCGGGGAGCTGGAGGAGTCCGCCGCCGCCCACGACCGCGTCGATCCAGCCGGCCGCGAAGGCGGCGAGGATCATCAGCGCGAGGACGGGGAGTCCGAGATCCTCTGTGAAGGTCAGCATCGGTCGGAAGCGTACGCGAGCACCGCGACCCCCTCGACCTCGGTGGCCGGGCCGCCCTAGGGTCGGCGGCATGCGATTCGGACTCTTCATCCCCCAGGGCTGGCGCCACGACCTCGTCGGCGTCCCGGCCGCCGACCAGTGGCGCACCATGAGCGACCTCGCCCGGCACGCCGACGACGGCGCCTGGGAGTCGATCTGGGTCTACGACCACTTCCACACCGTCCCGCAGGTGACGGAGGAGGCGACGCACGAGGCGTGGTCGCTGATGAGCGCGTTCGGCGCCACCACGTCGCGCGTGCGGCTGGGCCAGATGTGCACCTGCATGGGCTACCGGAACCCCGCCTACCTCGCCAAGGTCGCGACGACCGTCGACATCGTCTCGGGCGGGCGGGTCGAGATGGGCATCGGCGGCGGCTGGTACGAGCACGAGTGGCGCGCGTACGGCTACGGCTTCCCGCCGATCGCCGAGCGGCTGGGCCGGCTCGACGAGGGAGTGCAGATCCTGCAGCAGGCCTGGACGACCGGGTCCGCGACCCTCGACGGCCGCTACTACCAGGTGGACGGCGCGCAGAACCGGCCGCTGCCCCTGCAGGAGGGCGGCATCCCGCTGTGGGTCGCCGGCGGCGGCGAGAAGGTCACGCTGCGGATCGCGGCCCAGTACGCGCAGTACACGAACTTCGCCGGGACCCCGGAGGCGTTCGACCACAAGAGCTCGGTCCTCCGCGGGCACTGCGAGCGCCTGGGCACCGACTTCTCGGCGATCACCCGGAGCTCGAACTACAACGTCGTGATCGGCGAGACGGAGGCGGAGGTCGAGGCGGCGCTGCAGCGTCTCGAGGAGCGCGTGGTCCCGTACCTCGGCGCGGAGGGAGCGGCGTCCTTCGTCGCCGAGTACCGCAGCCCCGACGCGCTCGCGGTCGGCACTCCCGCGCAGATCGTCGACCGCCTCGCCGGCATGCAGTCGCGCGGGATGGACTACGGCATCCTCTACTTCCCGGACGCCGCCTACGACCGGTCCGGCATCGAGCTGTTCGAGCGCGAGGTGCTACCGGCGCTCTCCTGAGCGCGGAGCGGCGGGGGCTCCTACGCCTCCCGCCCCCCGCCCGCAAGTCCTTGGGGCGCCCCGGCCCCGCGCCTACGGTCGGAGCATGGACGCACAGGACATCCGCTGGAACGACGAAGCCCGCGACAAGATCCTCGAGGACTCGGACAGGGTCCTCCGCGAGGCGGTGCTCGACCTCGCGACGAGCAAGAAGGGCGAGCCCTGGGAGGACGTGTTCGCGGAGCTGAACGCGCGCCTCAAGGACCGCTTCATCGACTTCGAGCCCGGCCCGGACCTCCGCAAGTACGCCGAGGCCGTCTCCGCCGGGGAGATCGAGACCGGCTCGTGAGCGAGCACGACCGCGACGCCGCGCTCGAGGACGAGATCACCTCGATCCACGCCCTCGGCGAGGGCCGCGTCGGCGAGACGGCCGACCCGGAGGACGAGGACCACGAGCTCTCGCCCGAGCAGGACGCCCGCATCGAGTCCGAGCTGAAGAGCCGGGGCAGCGAGAGCTGATCCCCCCGGTACGCGGAAGGCCCGCTCCCCCTCGAGGGAGCGGGCCTTCCGCGTGAGTCGCGACTACGCCGAGAGGGGCGCGTAGTCGGTGTAGCCCTCGGCTCCTCCGCCGTAGACCGTCTCCTGGACGACCTCGTTCTCGGGGTGCCCGCCCTGCCAGCGCTCGACCAGGTCGGGGTTGGCGATCGCCGGGCGGCCGACGGCCACGGCGTCGGCGTGGCCCTCGCTGATCAGCTCGGTCGCCTCCTCGCGGCTGGTCGGCGAGCCGAAGCCGCTGTTGGCGATGAAGACGCCGTCGAAGCGCGAGCGGAGGTCCTGGACCAGCTCGCCGGCGGGCTCGGCGTGCAGGACGCTGAGGTAGGCCAGGCCGAGCGGGGCGAGCCCGTCGACGACGGCCTCGTAGGTGGCGCGCACGTCGTCGCCGTCGGTCTCGACGACGTCCTGGATGTTGTGGGCCGGCGAGAGGCGGATGCCGACGCGGCCCGCTCCGACCTCGTCGACGATCGCGCGGGTGACCTCGAGCGGGAACGCGGCGCGCTCGGCCGGGGTCCCGCCGTACTGGTCGGTGCGCACGTTGGAGACGGGCGAGAGGAACTCGTGCAGCAGGTAGCCGTTGGCGCCGTGCACCTCGACTCCGTCGAAGCCGGCGTCGATCGCGCGGCGGGCGGCGGCGACGAACTCGTCGCGGACGGTCGCCAGCTCCTCGGTGGTCAGCGCGTGCGGCACCGGGAAGGGCTTCTTGCCGGAGGGGGTGTGCACCTCTCCGTCGATGGCGACGGCGCTCGGGGCGACGATGCGGTCGGTGCCGGTGATCTCGGTGTGCGAGACGCGGCCCGCGTTCATCAGCTGCATGACGATGCGCCCGCCCGCGGCGTGCACGGCGTCGGCGACGGCGCGCCAGCCCGCGGCCTGCGCGTCGGTCTCGATGCCGGGTTGCCCGGCGTAGCTCTTGGACTCGGCGCTGGGGAAGACGCCCTCGCTGATCAGCAGGCCCATGCTCGCGCGCTGGGCGTAGTACTCGGCGACGATCGCGCCGGGCACGCCCTGCTCGTCGGAGCGCAGTCGCGTCATCGGTGCCAGGACGATGCGGTTGGGGAGGTCGAGGTCGCCGGCGGTGAGGGGGGAGAACGGATGCAAGGGATCGCCTTTCTACGGAGCTGTCTCATGGGGCTGCCCTGAGGGGGGAGGCACGTGCACCTGCGGCGCACTCCGGGCAGCAACCGCGAGCGGAGCACGGTCATTCCTCCTCCCGGCGTTCTCCCATCCCCCGCGCCCCGGGCACGCGGTCGACGGCCTGCCGCCTCCCGACCCCTGCTCGGACACCGGGGCTGTCTACACTCGGGAGGCGACGACGAAGGAGTGTGCGCGATGCCGGCGAGACCCCACCACCCCGTGAGCTTCCGGCTGCTGCCGGCGCTCGCGGCCCTCCTGATCGCCGCGGTCCTCGCGCTGGTCCCCGCGACCGCGGCGACGGCCGAATCGCCCGTCTCCTTCTCCTCCTCCACCGTCCTCGACTCGGTCGGGGTGCTAAGCTCCGGAGAGACCGCCGAGATCGAGCAGGCCTCGCGGGCGCTCTACGACCAGCACCGCGTGCAGCTGTTCGTCGCCTTCGTCGACTCCTTCACCGATCCGTCCGACCGCGCCGCGTGGGCGGACGAGACCGCGACCCGCAACGGACTGGGCACCGACGACGTCCTCCTGGCCGTCGCGGTCGACGCCCGTCAGTACCAGGTGTCGGTCGCGCAGGGCTTCGCCCTCGACGACGCGCAGGTCTCCTCGCTCCAGTCCGACGACATCGAGCCGAGGCTCGCCGACGGCGACTGGGCCGGAGCCGCGGTGGCCGCCGCCGACGGGATCGGGCAGCGCCTCGACGCGCCCAGCGCCGGCGAGTCCCTCGGCTCGGGGCTGCTGATCGCGCTCGGCGTGCTCGCGGCCCTCGTCGTCATCGGCCTCGTGGTGCTGCTGCTCGTCCGCCGCGCGCGGAAGCGCCGCGCCCAGGAGGCGGTGGAGGCCTCGATCGACGAGCTCGCCACCCGTGCCGGGTCGGCCCTCGTCCACGCCGACGACGCCGTCCGCACCAGCGAGCAGGAGGTCGGCTTCGCGGAGGCGCAGTTCGGCGCCGACGCGACCGGCGCGTTCCGCGAGGCGCTCGTCACCGCGAAGCGCCTGCTCGGCGAGGCCTTCAGCCTGCAGCAGCGTCTCGACGACGCCGAGCCGGAGACCGATCAGGAGCGCCGCGACGGCTACCAGCGCATCCTCCAGCTCTGCGCCGACGCCGAGCAGACGCTCGACGAGCGCGCGAGTGCGTTCGAGGAGCTGCGCGACCTCGAGAAGAACGCGCCGCAGGTCGCCGCCGCGCTCACGGTCCGCGCCGCCGAGGTCGGCGACCGCCTCCCCTCGGCCCGCGCCCGCCTCGCCGAGCTCGCCTCCCGCTACGCGCCGACCGCGATCGACGACGTGGGCGACGACGCCGACCAGGCCGAGGACCGCCTCCGCTTCACCCGCGACCAGCTCGCCGGCGCCCAGCAGGCGATACAGGCCGGCGACTCCGGCCGCGCCGCCGTGCTGCTGCGCGCCGGGCAGCAGGCCGCCGAGCAGGCCTCCGGACTCGTCGACGCGGTGGCGACGAGGGGTGACGAGCTGCAGAAGGCGGAGGCGTCGCTCGCCGGCCGCATCGCCGAGATCCGCGCCGACGTGGCGCAGGGACGAGCGCTCGCCGCCTCCCAGGACGCGGAGTCCGCGGCCCAGGCGCAGAACGTCGCCGCGGCGGTCGCCTCGACCGAGGCCGCCCTCGACGACGTCGAGCGCGCCGCCTCCGTGCGGCCGAACGACCCGCTCGCCCTGCTCGAGGCGCTCACCGCCGCCGACGCCACGATCGATGCCGCCGTCGGCGGGTTCCGCGACGCGCAGGCCCAGCGCGAGCGCGAGCGGGCCGCCCTCGGCGCCGAGCTCACCTCCGCCCGCAGCCGCGTCTCGGCCGCCGAGGACTTCATCGCGGCCCGCCGCGGCGCGGTCGGCTCGGAGGCGCGCACCCGCGTCGCCGAGGCCGCCCGCTCGGCCGAGTACGCCGAGCGCATCGCCGCCACCGACCCCCGCGAGGCTCTCGCCTCCGCCCAGCGCGCTTCGCAGCTCGCCCAGCAGGCGCTCGAGCGGGCGCGGGCCGACGCCGGCTCCTACTCCGCCCCGAACGCCGTCGGCAGCCCCTACGGAGGCGACACGACCGGCGCGTTCCTCGGCGGGATCCTGGTCGAGTCGCTCCTGGGAGGCGGACGCCGCAGCGGCTACCGCTCGGGCGGCTTCGGCGGAGGCGGGTTCAGCGGCGGCTTCGGCGGCGGCGGCTCGTCCCGGCGCTCCGGCGGCGGCGGCTTCGGCGGCGGGCGCAGCAGCGGCGGAGGCGGACGCCGTGGAGGCGGCGGTCGCTTCTGAGCGCCCCCGGGCATCCGCGCACGACCGACGACCACCACCTCCCCCACGACTCCGGCACCACCTCCGACATCCGGCACCACCCACGACGCAAGGAGAGACACCCATGGCTCAGAGACAGTCGATCTTCGGCCGCATCGCGCAGCTCGCGAAGGCCAACATCAACGCGCTCCTCGACCAGGCCGAGGACCCGCAGAAGATGCTCGACCAGATGGTCCGCGACTACACCGACAGCATCCGCGACGCCGAGGCGGCGATCGCCACCACGATCGGCAACCTGCGCCTGCTCGAGGACGACTACCGCGAGGACGTGCAGAACGCCCAGGAGTGGGGCGGCAAGGCCCTCGCCGCGAGCCGCAAGGCCGACGAGCTGCGCACCGGCGGGAGCGCCGGCGACGCCGACAAGTTCGACGCGCTGGCCAAGGTCGCTCTGCAGCGCCAGATCCAGTCCGAGAAGGAGGCGAAGGACGCCGAGCCGACCATCGCCTCGCAGACCGAGGTCGTCGACAAGCTCAAGTCGGGCCTGAACCAGATGCGCGAGAAGCTGCAGCAGCTCTCGAGCAAGCGCGACGAGCTGATCGCACGCTCGAAGACCGTCGAGGCGCAGAGCCAGGTCCAGGACGCCGTGAAGAGCATCGACCTGATGGACCCGACGAGCGAGGTGAGCCGTTTCGAGCAGAAGATCCGCCGCGAGGAGGCGCGCGTCCGTGGCGCGGAGGAGCTCGCCTCCTCGAGCCTGGACGCGCAGTTCGAGTCGCTCGAGGACCTCGGTGAGATGACCGAGGTGGAGGCGCGCCTCGCCGCGCTCAAGTCCGGCCGCCCGCAGGACTCGATCGGCTCCTGAGCCCGTGCGCCTGCGGCGGTGCTGCCGGAGGCGCACTACGCCGTCCTGACCCGCGCGGAGCGAAGGCTGGCAATCGCCATGGTGCGGTGCCGCCGCCGTCCCCGTAGTGTTCACACCAGGTTGCCCTTGACCCCGGTCGCCCTGATGCCGCGTCCGGCCCCTACCGACGCGGTGAACCATGAGCGGACCGCCCCCGTCGGGATCGCTCGCCGAGAGACCGTCGACGCCGACGGTCACCACGAAGAGCGAGGCGCCGATGAGCACCCCCACCACCACGTCCGTCACCGGAGGCGCCCCCCGCGTCGTCCGCACCCGCCCCCGCGCCGACGGCCGCGTCAACCCGACGACCGAGTACTCCGGTCTCCTCAGCACGGTCCGCGACGCGGGGCTCCTCCGCCGCCGCACCGGCTTCTACTACACGATGTTCGGCGCGCTGGTCCTCGCGCTCGGCGGCATCGTCACCGGCTTCGTCCTGCTGGGCGACTCCTGGTTCCAGCTCCTGCTCGCCGCCGCCCTCGGCATCGTGCTGACGCAGTTCGCCTTCCTCGCCCACGAGGCCTCGCACCGCCAGGTGTTCGAGTCCGGCAGGGCCAACGACGTCGCCGGGCGCACCCTCGCGAACCTCTTCGTCGGCATCAGCTACTCCTGGTGGATGACCAAGCACAGCCGCCACCACGCGAACCCGAACGTGCTGGGCAAGGACCCGGACATCGAGCGCGACGTCGTCTCCTTCACCGCCGAGGACGCGGCCCGCTCGCGCGGCCTCTACGCCTGGCTCACCCGCCGCCAGGGCTACGCGTTCTTCCCGCTCCTGCTGCTCGAGGGCCTCAACCTGCACCTGCACGGCTTCCGCACCGTGTTCGGCAAGGGCAAGGTCGACAAGCGCTGGGTCGAGATCACCATGCTCGTCACCCGCGTCGGCCTCTACCTCGCCGTCGTCTTCTGGGCCCTCCCCCTCGGCATGGCGTTCGCCTTCGTCGGCGTGCAGCTGGGCGTCTTCGGCCTCTACATGGGCGCCTCGTTCGCGCCGAACCACAAGGGCATGCCGCTGCTGCCGAAGGAGGCGCGCGTCGACTTCCTCCGCCGCCAGGTCCTCACCTCGCGCAGCATCCGCAGCACCTGGTTCACCGACCTCTACATGGGCGGCCTCAACTACCAGGTGGAGCACCACCTCTTCCCGAACATGCCCCGCCCGGCGCTGCGCCGTGCGCAGGTCATCGCCAAGGAGTACTGCACCACCCACCAGATCCCCTACACCGAGACCTCGTTGATGGAGTCGTACGCGATCGTCGTCCGCTACCTCAACAAGGTCGGCCTGTCGGCCGGCGGCGACCCGTTCGACTGCCCCGCCGCCTCCGCCTACTGACGCTGAGCACTCCCCCTTCGGAGGCCCCTCGCACCTTCCCGGTGCGGGGGGCCTCCGTCGTTCGCGGGAGCGCAAGGGGGTGCCCCCGCGGGCGGTGGAGTCGTAGCGTCGGGACATGAGCAGCTCCGACTACGACATCGAGCCCACCCCCACCGACACGACCGACGGCACCGACACGACCGACGGCGCGCGCACGCCCGACCCCGCCACCGAGACCGGCACCTCCGCGGGCCTCGACGAGGTCGGCGGCGCGGCCTCCCCCCTGGCCGACGGCGTCGGCGCCGACGGCGAGGAGCAGAACCCCCCGCTGCCCGACTGGGGCCCCACCGACGGCGTCCACGGCACCGACGCCGAGACCGACGCCTCGGGCACCGAGCAGCACTGACACGGCTCCGCGAGGGACCTCCCCGGCCGGTCGGCGAACGTTCCGACCGCGTTCCGAGGAGGTCCCTCCGTGTTCGCCGGAGGGTCGGCCGGCGCTCGGTCGGCGCGCCCTACACTGGCGAAATGCAGCCGACCGAACGCGCCCTCCGCGTGATCTCCTACAACCTCCGGGAGCACCGAGCGCACGCCGAGATCGCCCCCCTCGCCGCCCGCCACGACATCGACGTGCTGTGCCTGCAGGAGTGCGACACCACGAAGCTGCCGCAGGAGGTGGGCTCGCTCCGGCTCGCGTCCGTCACAGCCCGCAACCGCCTGGGCCTGGCCGTCTACTACTCGCAGGACCGCTTCGAACTCTCCGGCAGCGCCGCGTTCGAGCTCAGCAAGTCCATGCACGACCGCGTGATGTCCCCCGCTCAGGAGCGCCTGCTGGCCGTCCGCCTCGACGACCGCGACGGCGGATCGATCGCCGTCTCCTCCTTCCACGCCGCCCCGCTCTCGGCCGGCAACGCCCTGCGCCGCAAGCAGATCGACGAGGCGCTGAACCGGCTGCGCGAGTACGCGCCGGACACCCCCTCCCTGATGGTCGGCGACTACAACTACCCGTGGTTCTTCCGCGGACTCGACCGCCGGATGACCCGGAACGGCTACCTGGTCTCGCGGAGCGACTCCCCCACCTACGCGCGCTACCGCTACTTCAGCGGCCACTTCGACTTCGCGATCAGCGACTCCGTGCGGATCGAGCGGGTCTCCACGCTGCCCCAGGGCGTCTCGGACCATCTCCCGGTGATGGTCGACGCGCACTACGGCGTCCCCGCCGCGTGAGCGCGGGGCCCACTGGCCCGCACGGTCGGTAGGCTCAGGGGGTGACGACCCTGATCCTCGCCCGGCACGGAGAGACTGTCTGGCACTCCGAGAACCGCTTCGCGGGCTCCTCCGACATCGCGCTGACCCCCCGGGGCCAGGACCAGGCGGCGACTCTGGCCGCCTGGGCCGTCGACGCCGACCTCGAGGCGGTGTACTCCTCCACCCTGGTCCGGGCCGTGCGCACCGCCGTGCCCGCCGCGCGGGCGGCCCACCTCGAGCTGCAGCCCGACCCGGCGCTGGTCGAGGTCGACTTCGGCCGCGGTGAGGGGCTGACCACCGACGAGATGGAGAAGCGCTTCCCGGACGAGTACCACGCGTGGGTCGCGGCGCCGGCCATCCAGCCGATGCCCGGCGGCGAGTCCGGCCTCGACGCCGTCGCCCGCGCGAACACCTCACTCGCGCGCATCCACCGCGAGCACCCCGACGGCCGGGTGCTCGTCGTCGCGCACGGCACGCTCATCCGCCTCCTGCTGTGCGCCTACCTCGGCATCAACCCGGAGACGTACCGGCACACCTTCCCGGTGGTCGACAACGTCTCGCTGACCACGTTGCGCTGGGACGCGACCGGCGTCGGCCTGCTCGGCTACAACGTCCCGCCCGTCCAGACGCAGCGGCGCTCCAGCTGAGCGCAACGGCCGCTCCGGAGCGGCGCCCGGCGAGCGCGGGCTCGATCGGCCTGGTGCTCGGGTCTGTCGCGAGCGTGCAGCTGGGCGCGTCCTTCGCCGTGCTGCTCTTCCCCGCCGCGGGGCCGATCGGCACCGTCACGCTCCGGCTGGTGTTCTCAGCCGTCGTGCTGCTCCTGGTCTGCCGTCCGCGGCTGCGCGGCCACAGCCGGAGCGACTGGGCCACTGTCGCCGCCTACGGTCTCGCCCTCGGCGGGATGAACGCCTGCTACTACGAGGCCATCGCCCGGATCCCGCAGGGCGCCGCCGTCACCCTCGAGGTGCTCGGGCCGCTGACGCTCTCGGTGATCGCCGGGAGGAGCGTGCTGAGCCTGGTCTGGGCGGTGCTCGCGCTGGCCGGGGTGGTGACCCTGTCGCAGGGCGGTTTCTCGGCGCTGGACCCGGTCGGCGTCGGCTTCGCGCTGGGGGCCGCAGTGCTCTGGGCCGCGTACATCGTCTTCGCCGGCCGCACCGGCGGGCGGTTCCAGGGGATCGACGGGCTCGCGCTGGCGCTGGCGGCCGGCGCGATCGTGTCGCTGCCGTTCGGCCTCGCCTCCGCCGGACCCGCCCTGGTGGTGCCGCCGGTGCTGCTCCTCGGGCTCGCCGTGGCGGTGCTCTCCTCCGCGGTGCCCTACGCGCTGGAGCTGCTGGCGCTGCGGCGCCTGCGCTCCTCCACCTTCTCGATCCTGATGTCGCTCTCCCCCGGGGCGGCCGCGCTCTCGGGCTTCCTCGTGCTCGGCCAGCGCCTCAGCGCCGTCGAGGCCGTCGGGATCGCGCTCGTGGTCGCCGCGAGCATCGGGGCGGTGCGGACCGCGCGGACCTCCGCCTGAGCGGCGGTTCTTTTGTTAGGCTAACTATGTGCCATCGACCGAGACCCTGCAGACCGAGACCCCTCCGACCGACACCCCGCAGACCGATCTCCCGCTGACCTCCCTCGCGGGCGAGGTGCGGGCAGCGGTCGGCCGGCTCGGACGGCGGCTCCGGCAGGAGAAGGCCCAGCACGAGCTCAGCGATCCGCAGTTCAGCGTGCTCGCGCTCCTGCACCGCGAGGGCGCGAAGACCCTCGGCGAGCTGGCCGAGGCGGAGCGGGTCCGCCCGCCCTCGATGACCCGCACGGTCGGCTGCCTGGTCGACGAAGGACTCGCGGAGCGCCTGGCCGACCCCGCCGACGGCCGCGTCACCCGCATCCGCCCCACCGGGGCCGGCACCGCACTGGTGCTCGACGTGCGCCGCAGCCGCGACGCGTGGCTCGTGGCGCGCCTCGAGGAACTCCCTCCCGAGGACCTGCGCCTGCTCCACGACGCGGCGGCGGTCCTGCGCGCGGTGGCCGACCGATGAGCGCGATGTTCCGCTCCCTCGCCGTGCCGAACTACCGCATCTTGTTCGCGGGCGCGATGGTCGCGAACGTCGGCACCTGGATGCAGCGCACGGCCCAGGACTGGATCGTGATCAACGACCTGACCGACCACGACGCGACGGCGCTCGGCGTGACCATGGCGCTGCAGTTCGGACCGCAGCTCGTGATGGTCCCCTTCTCCGGCTTCATCGCCGACCGCTTCGACCGGCGGAAGCTCCTGATGGCCACCCAGGGCGCGATGGGCGCGCTCGGGCTCGGCCTGGGACTCATCGTCGTGACCGGGATCGTCCAGCTCTGGATGGTCTACCTCTTCGCCCTGCTCCTCGGCTTCGCCGCGGCGATCGACGCGCCCGTGCGCCAGACGTTCGTCTCGGCGCTGGTCGAGGAGCGCGACCTCACCAACGCCGTCTCGCTGAACTCGGCCTCCTTCAACTCGGCGCGGATGATCGGACCGGCCCTCGCGGGCGTGCTCATCGCCGCGGTCGGCTCCGGCTGGGTCTTCCTCCTCAACGCCGCGAGCTTCCTCGCCGTCCTGCTCTCGCTGCGCGCACTCCACCGCGACCAGCTCCGCAGCGCCCCGCGCGCCACGCGCGGCCCGGGTGCGCTGCTGGAGGGGTTCCGCTACGTGTCGAAGCGGCCGGACATCCTCGTGGTGCTCGCGATCGTGTTCCTGATCGGCACCTTCGGCCTGAACTTCCCGATCTTCGCCTCGACGATGGCGACGGTCGAGTTCGACATGGGGGCGAGCGAGTTCGGCCTCCTCTCCTCCGCGATCGCCGTCGGCTCGGTGCTGGGGGCGCTCCTCTCGGCTCGCCGCGACCGCCCGAGGCTCCGGCTCATCGTCGGCGCCTCCGCGGCGTTCGGCGTCGCGCTCGCGCTGGCCGGCGTCATGCCGACGGTCTGGGCGTTCGCGATCCTGCTCCCCTTCGTCGGCATCGCGGCGCAGACGCTGATGACCTCGGCCAACGGCTACGTGCAGCTCTCGACCGCCCCCGAGATGCGGGGCCGGGTCATGGCGCTGTACATGGCCATCTTCGTCGGCGGCACCCCGATCGGCGCACCGCTGATCGGCTGGGTCGCGAACGCCTACGGTCCGCGCCAGGCGATGCTGGTCGGCGCCGCCTCCGGGATCGCGGCGGCCGCCATCGGACTCGCCTTCCACCTCCGCCTGCGCCGCGCCGCCCGGCTCGCGGCCCCCGGACCGGAGGCTCTGCCCGCCACCGGCGGAGTCCCCCTGCTGCGCCCGCGCGCCTAGGCTCCGTCGGCCGGTCCGCACGCCGGGCGGATCCGCGGACCGCCCACTCGACGGGTCGCCCCCGACGCGGGGCGCGACCGCCGCCCGCCCTCAGGCCTCGCGGGTGATCTCGACGCGGACGAAGAGCTTCGACGAGCGGGGCCCGGCGAACACCCCGCGCAGCGGCGCGATGTCGTTGTAGTCGCGGCCGCGGCCGACGGTGACGTGGCGGTCGCCGATGTCGATCAGGTTCGTCGGGTCGTAGCCGCGCCAGGCTCCTCCGCAGAACCACTCGACCCAGGCGTGCGACTCCCCCACCACGGTCTCGCCGATCTCGGCGTGCGGCTTGGGGTGCAGGTAGCCCGAGACGTAGCGCGCCGGGATGCCCACCGAGCGCAGCGCCCCGAGGACGATGTGCGTGATGTCCTGGCAGACGCCCTCGCGCGCGGTCCACGACTCCGTCGCGGTGGAGTGCACGCCGGTGACGCCCTGCCGGTAGGTCATCGCCCGGCCGATCGTCTCGGCGATCGTGAGCGCGGCCTCGCACGGTCCGGCCGCCTCGTCCGCGAGCGAGCGCGCCATCGCCGAGAGGTCCTCCGGCGGCGCGGTGCGGTGGGTCTGCTTCGACTGCTCCACGTACTCGGTGCGCGTCTCGACCTGCTCGGACAGCTGATCCCACCCGGTCGGGTGGTCGGGGTGCTGCTTCGGCCGGATCTCGACGAGCGAGGTCGCCGTCAGCGAGAGCTCGCGGTGGGCGTCGAGCACGTCGAACGACGAGACGCGGGTGCCCCAGTAGTCGGTGTAGGCGTGCACCGAGGTCACCGGCCGGATGTCGAGGTTCGAGAACAGCACCAGCTGCCCGTCCGAGGAGGCGGGGAGCATCCGCGCCTCGTTGTAGGACGCGACCACGTCCCCCGCGTAGGTGAAGCCCGTGGTGTGCCTGATGCGCAGCCTGCTCACAGCGCCTCCCCGATCCAGCTCGGCATGACGTTGGTGGGGAAGTACCGCTGGCGGATCGCCTCGGAAGCGGCCGAGGTCGCCTCCTGCACGCTGTCCATGTGCCGCGGCAGGTCCTCGAGGATGTCGGTGATCGGCCGGAACTCCAGCTCGCTGCGGATCCGCCCGAGGACGCGCTGCGCGTCGCCGGAGTGGCCGATGCGGCCGGTGCGCGGCTCGATGTCGCGCATGCACGCCTCCGCCCGCGAGACCGAGAAGAGGATCGAGCGCGGGAACAGCCGGTCCAGGAGGAGGAACTCGGCCGCGTTCCGCGCGCTCGGCACGCCCCGGTAGGTGCGCAGGTACGCCTCGTAGGCGCCGCAGGAGCGGAGGATCGTGGTCCAGGAGGGGCCGCTCGCCTCGGTCAGCGAGCGGGTGGCGAGCAGGCGGGCGGTCATGTCGGCGCGCTCGATCGAGCGGCCGAGCGTGAAGAACTGCCAGGCCTCGTCGCGCGAGGTCGCCGACTCGATGATGCCGACGGCGAGGGCGGAGCGCTCCCTCACCCAGCTGAAGAACTCCGACACCCGCTCGCCCGAGACGCGGCGCGGCATCCGGGTGCGCGTGGTGTTGAGGCACTCCCAGAGCTCGGTCGAGACGATCTCGCGCGCCCGGCGGGCGTTCTCGCGGGCCGCGCCGAGCGAGTAGGCGATCGAGGCGGGGTTCGTGCGGTCGATCGCGAGGATCGCCAGCACGTCGGCGCGGGTGATCTCGCGCATGTCGTCGGGCGGGGTCGAGCCCATCACCGACAGGAGCGAGCGGCAGGCCGTGTCCTCGTCGATCCACGGGTCCTCGAGCAGGAGCTGGAGGTGGACGTCGAGGATGCGGGCGGTGCCGTCGGACCGCTCGATGTAGCGGCCGATCCAGAACAGCGACTCGGCGATCCGGGAGAGCATCAGTCGTCCTCCCCCGCCGCGAGCGTCTGCTGCTGCTGCTGGTCCTGGTCGGTGTTCGGTGCGTCCTGCGGCGAGTGGTCGGGCGTGTGGTTGAGCGGGTAGACGATCGGGATTGAGCTGGTGACAGCGGCCTGCTCGGCGACGAGCGCCTGGATGTCGCGCGCCTCGGGCTCGGCGCTGCGCGCCTCCTCGAGGCCGACCACCCAGGTGTCCTTCGATCCGCCGCCCTGCGACGAGTTGACGACGAGCTGCCCCTCCGGGAGCGCGACGCGGGTCAGGCCGCCGGGCAGCACCCAGACGTCGGTGCCGTCGTTCACGGCGAAGGGCCGCAGGTCGGCGTGCCGGGGACGCATCCCGTCGTCGACGAGGGTGGGGATGGTGGAGAGCTGCACGACCGGCTGCGCGATCCAGCCGCGCGGGTCGGCCTGGAGGCGGGAGCGCAGCTCCGCGAGCTCCTTCGCCGAGGCGGCCGGCCCGACGACCAGGCCCTTGCCGCCGGAGCCGTCGACCGGCTTCACGACGAGCTCGTCGAGGCGGTCGAGCACCTCCTCGAGCGCTCCCGGGTCCTCGAGCCGCCACGTGTCGACGTTCTTGATCACCGGCTCCTCCGAGAGGTAGTAGCGGATGAGGTCGGGCAGGTAGGTGTAGACGAGCTTGTCGTCGGCGACGCCGTTGCCGACCGCGTTGGCGATCGTGACGTTCCCGAGCCGGGCCGCGAGCATCAGCCCGGGCGAGCCGAGCATCGAGTCGGCGCGGAACTGCAGCGGATCGAGGAACTCGTCGTCCACGCGGCGGTAGATCACGTCGACCCGGGTCGGGCCGGAGGTGGTGCGCATGAACACCTTGCCGCCCGTGCAGAACAGGTCGCGGCCCTCGACCAGCTCCACGCCCATGAGGCGGGCGAGGAGGGTGTGCTCGAAGTAGGCGGAGTTGTAGACGCCCGGGGTGAGCACGACCACGGTCGGGTCGTCGACGCCCTCGGGGGCGGAGGCGCGGAGGGCCTGCAGCAGCTTGTTCGGGTAGTCGCCGACCGGGCGCACCCGCATCGAGACGAACAGCTCGGGCAGCGTCTGCGCCATCACCCGGCGGTTCGAGATGACGTAGGAGACGCCGGAGGGCACGCGGACGTTGTCCTCGAGGACCCGCCAGCCGCCCTTCTCATCGCGGATCAGGTCGATCCCGGACACCTGGATCCGCACGCCGTTCGCGGGGACGATGCCCGCGGCCTGCCGGTGGAAGTGGCTGGAGCTCGAGATGAGCCCGGCGGGGATGACGCCGTCGGCCACGGCGTTCTGCGGGCCGTAGACGTCGGCGAGGAACGCCTCGAGAGCACGGACCCGCTGCTTGATGCCGGTCTGCACCTCGTTCCACTCGGCGCGCTCGATCACCCGGGGGACGGCGTCGAGCGGGAACGGCCGCTCCTCCCCCGCGAAGTCGAAGGTGACGCCCTGCGCGAGGTAGGAGGAGGCGAGCGCGTCGGTGCGGCCGCGCAGCTCCTCCTGGGTCATCCGCGCGAGCGAGGAGTAGATGTCGCGATAGGCGCCGCGGACCCCGTCGGGGCCTCCGGTCGACGCCACGTCGGCGAACATCTCGTCCCAGGGGGTGGCGCCCGTGTCGGGCCGCTCGACCTTCTGGGACCCGTATCCGTCGAAGAGGTCACCCATGGCACGACTCTAGTGCGGGGCGTATTGCGGGGATGTTTCGGGCGGCCGCGGGGCGAGCGGGGCGGGTCGGCGACGTCCGGGCACGGCACCGGCGCCGTCCTCCGACAGGCCGGCGGAGGCCCGGGGATCCACGGGAATAGATCCGGCCGCACGTGGTTGAATGAGGATGTACATGCAAACGCATGGACCAGGCCCCACCGGGCCGGAGGACAGAAGGAGCGCCTGATGCAGTTCGGCATCTTCACGGTCAGCGACATCACGACCGACCCCACGACCGGACGGACCCCGTCCGAGTCCGAGAAGATCCAGGCGACCCTCGCGATCGCGCTGAAGGCGGAGGAGATCGGCCTCGACGTCTTCGCCCTGGGCGAGCACCACAATCCGCCGTTCTGGTCCTCCTCCCCCACCACCACGCTCGGCTACCTCGCGGCGAAGACCGAGAGGATCACGCTCTCCACCGCGATGGCCCTCATCACCACGAACGACCCCGTGAAGCTCGCCGAGGACTACGCGATGCTCCAGCACCTCGCCGGCGGCCGCGTCGACCTCATGCTCGGCCGCGGCAACACCGGCCCCGTCTACCCGTGGTTCGGCAAGGACATCCGCCGCGGCATCGAGCTGACGATCGAGAACTACGACCTGCTGCACCGCCTGTGGACCGAGGACTTCGTCGACTGGGAGGGCCAGTTCCGCACTCCCCTCCAGGGCTTCCAGTCGACCCCGCGCCCCCTCGACGGTGTCGCGCCGTTCGTGTGGCACGGATCGATCCGCTCCCCGCAGATCGCCGAGCAGGCCGCCTACTACGGCGACGGCTTCTTCGCGAACCACATCTTCTGGCCCGCCTCGCACACCCAGAAGATGGTGCAGCTCTACCGCCAGCGCTTCGAGCACTACGGCCACGGGACCGCCGATCAGGCGATCGTCGGGCTCGGCGGGCAGATCTTCCTGGCGAAGAACTCGCAGGACGCGGTCTCGCAGTTCCGCCCCTACTTCGACAACGCCCCCGTCTACGGCCACGGCCCCTCGCTCGAGGACTTCACGGAGCAGACCCCGCTCACCGTCGGCTCCCCGCAGCAGATCATCGACCGCACTCTCGGCTTCCGCGAGTACGTCGGCGACTACCAGCGCCAGCTCTTCCTGATGGACCACGCGGGACTCCCGCTGAAGACCGTCCTGGAGCAGATGGACATGCTCGGCGAGATCCTCCCCGCTCTCCGCGCCGGCTTCGCCGAGGGCCGCCCCGCGCACGTGCCCGACGCCCCCACCCATGCCTCCCTCGTGGCCGCGCGCGACGCGCAGCCCGCGGCCGAGCCCGTCACCGTCTAGTCAGGAGCTCTCCATGGACACCCGCAGGATCACCGTCCTCTCGGCCGGCCTCAGCCAGCCGTCCTCGACCCGGCTGCTCGCCGACCGCCTGGCCGACGCCGCCGAGTCCTCCCTCACCGAGCAGGGCTTCGCCGTCGAGCGGAGCGTCGTGGAGCTGCGCGACCTCGCGCACGACGTCACGAACAACCTCCTCACCGGCTTCGCGAGCCCCGCTCTGCAGACCGCGCTCGACGCGGTCGCCGGCGCCGACGGCCTGATCGCCGTGACGCCGATCTTCACCACCAGCTACAGCGGGCTCTTCAAGTCGTTCGTCGACGTGCTCGACACGGAGGCGCTGCGCGGCCTGCCCGTGCTGCTGGCGGCCACGGGCGGGTCCCCCCGCCACTCCCTGGCCGTCGACTACGCGATGCGCCCGCTCTTCACCTACCTGCACGCGGCGCCCCTCGCGACCACCGTGTTCGCGGCGACGGACGACTGGGGCGGCGCGACCGAGGACGGACGGGCGCTGCCCTCGCGCATCGAGCGCGCCGGACGCGAGCTGGCCGATCAAGCCGCCCGCTCCTCCCGCTCGGGCTCCACGCCCGACCCGTGGGCGCTCGACGGCTCGTTCGAGGGGATGCTCGGCCGCCGCGGCTGAACGCCCGCCGCGCGGATCGGCCGCTCCTCTCATGGATCGGCCGATCCGTCCAGCCGCGATTCCCGCGGCCCTGCCGGAATAGCCTGCCCCCGGGAGCCTGCCGCTGGCCCCCGGAAGGAGGCCGTCATGGGCCTGACCAGCAAGGGGCTCCCCGCGGGGGCTCTCGACCTCTCGCAGCTCGGACGCGCGGTCCTCGACCGCCGCCGCTTCCTCGGAGCGCTCGGCGTCGCCGCCTCCGTCCCGGTCCTCTCCGGCTGCGGCTTCGCCCCCGCGGGCCCCGCGGCGAGCGCCGGCAGCGACACCCTCACCTTCACCACCTGGGGCACCGACGCCGAGCTGGCCGGCTTCCAGCGCGCGATCGACGCGTTCCAGACGGCGAACGCCGGCGCCACCGTGACCCTCAACGCGGTCCCGTACGAGCAGATGTTCACCAACATCGACGCGCAGCTGCAGGCGGGCAACCCGCCGGACGTCTTCCGGGTCCCGTACTACACGTTCGGCAGCTACGCCGGCCGCGACCAGCTCCTGGACCTGTCGGGCTTCCTCGACTCCGACGTCGCCGAGCGGTTCACCGATCCGGCCTGGGCCGCGGTGCAGAGCGGCGGGAGCCCCTTCGGCGTCCCCCACCACACCGACACCTCGCTGATCCTCTACAACACCCAGGTGCTGGCCGACGCGGGCGTCACCTCCTTCCCCTCCTCGCCCGAGGAGGCGTGGACCTGGGAGGAGTTCACCGAGGTCGGGCGGAAGCTGCGCGCCTCGCTCCCCGCCGAGCGCTACCCCTTCGCCTACAACTGGCAGGGCAACGGCGTCACGCGCTGGCTGAGCCTGCTGTTCCAGGCCGACGGCCGCTGCCTCACCGAGGACCTGTCCGGGCCCGCGATCGCCTGCGCCGCCGTCCGCGCCGCGATCGACTTCAGCCGCAGCTTCTTCACCGACGGCCTCGTGCCGCCGAGCAGCGCCGTGCAGGCGACCACCTACGCCAGCGACCTCTGGTACTCGCAGACCACCGCGATGACCTTCGCCGGCGCGTTCCTCATCCCCGACGCCGACTCCACCCTCGACTTCGAGTGGGGCGCCACCTACTCCCCGCGCAACGTGCGCGGAGGCGGCGACTTCGGCGGCAACGCCCTCGTCGCGACCAAGGCCGCGAAGAACCCGGAGCTGGCCGCCTCCTTCCTCGCGTTCGTGACGGAGGAGGAGGCGATGCGCGACTTCTGCGCCGGCGCCTCGCTCCTCCCCACTCGCCGCGACCTCACGGAGTCGGGCATCGAGTTCGCCGTGCGCCCCGAGCTCGCCGAGGTGTTCCTCGGCCAGGCGGGCACCGTCCAGGCGTCCGACTCGGCGCAGGTCGCCTCGCCCGACATGGCCGCGATCATCACGGTGCTCAAGGAGCAGCTGGAGCAGGCCTTCGTCGGCGGGCGCAGCACCGAGGACACCATCGCCGGCCTCACCTCCGGCATCGCGGCCGCGACGCAGTGAGCCGGTCGGTCCTCGCGCCGGAGGCGGTGACCGCCCGCCCCCGGCGCACCTCCCGCGCCCCCGCCCGCGAGACGGCGGCCGCCTACGCGTTCCTCGCGCCGAACCTGCTGATGCTCGGCCTGTTCGTGTTCGTCCCCCTGGGCGGCGCGTTCCTGATCGGCTTCCAGCGCACGAACGGCTTCGGCGACGGCGTCTTCGTCGGGCTCGACAACTACGCGCGGCTGCTCGGCGACGGCCTCTTCTGGCGCTCGACGCTGAACACGGCGTTGTTCACCCTGATCGTGACCCCGCTCTCGATGGCGCTGGGCCTCGGCGCGGCGGTGCTGATGAACTCGGTGCTGCCCGCGCGTCCGGTGTTCCGCAGCATCCTCATCCTGCCGATGGCGGTCTCCGGCGTGGCGACGGCGCTGATGGGCGTGCTGATCTTCGACGAGAACAGCGGCGTGCTCGACGGCATGCTCCAGACGATCGGCCTCCCCCGCATCGCCTGGCAGTCCGGCGGAGCGGCCGCCTTCGCCTCCGTGGTGCTCGTCACCCTGTGGTGGCGCACCGGCTTCAACATGCTGATCTACCTGGCGGGGCTGCAGGGGGTGAACCCGGCGCTCTACGAGGCGGCCCGGCTCGACGGAGCGAACGCGTGGCAGCAGTTCCGCCACGTGACGCTGCCGCTGGTCGGCCCGTCGTCGTTCTTCCTGCTCATCCTCAACGTCATCTACTCGTTCCAGGTGTTCGACATCGTCTTCGTGCTCACCGGCGGCGGATCCCGGAACGCGACCTCGGTGCTCGTGACATACGCCTACGACAGAGGGTTCGTCACGCGCGACCAAGGCTGCGCCGCGGCCATCGGCATCGTGCTGCTGATACTGACCATGATCTTCACCGCGGTGCAGTGGCGCACCAACCGCTCGAGGGACCTCGTCGAATGATCCGCACGTCGCGCACCTCGCGCCTGCTCCGCCTCGCCCTCGCCCTCGCCGTCTCGGTGGTCATCGTCTTCCCGCTGTACTGGATGGTCGTCGTCGCGTTCTCCTCGCGGTCCGAGCTGCTCGGCGGCACCCTCCGCCTCTGGCCGCGCGAGCTGACGCTGGTGAACTTCGAGCGCGTGTTCTCGTCGTTCCCCGTGGCGACCTGGTTCGGCAACTCCCTCGCGATCAGCCTGGTCACCGCGCTGATCACCGTGACGATCAACCTGCTCGGCGGCTACGCCTTCGCGCAGCTGCGGTTCCGCGGATCCGGAGTGCTCTTCCTCCTGGCCCTGTCGACGCTCACCCTGCCCGTGCAGGTGATCATGGTGGCGCTGTTCCGGCTCGTCACCGACCTCGGCCTCTACGGAAGCTACTGGGCGGTGATCCTGCCGACGGCGGCATCGGCGTTCGGGCTGTTCCTGGCGCGGCAGTTCATCCTCGCGATCCCGCGGGACCTGATCGAGGCGGCCCGGATCGACGGCGCCGGGCACTTCCGCGTGTTCACGGCCATCGTCCTCCCCCTCTCGAAGCCGCTCATCGCCGTGCTCTTCTTCATGTCGCTGCTCGGCTCCTGGAACGACTTCGCCTGGCCGCTCATCGCCCTGAAGGAGAACGCGCTGTTCACGCTCCCGATCGGGCTGCTCTTCCTCCAGGGGCAGTTCGGCAGCGACTACGGAGCGACCATGGCGTTCGCCCTGGTGAACGTCGTGCCGATGGTGGTGCTGTTCCTGGTGTTCCAGCCCTACTTCGTGCAGGGCTTCGCGCGCAGCGGCCTCCGCTGACCCCGCGGCGGGGGGTGCGGATCGGTGCGCTGAGCGGCCATTCGTCCCCCCGTCCGGGGCCGGGAGTGTCAATCCCCCCGTTCCGCCGACCCGGCCGGCGCCGCCCCGCGGTACCGTCGTCGCAGGCGCCCACCTCGTGCGCTCCGGAGCGCACCGTTCGAGCGGAAGGCGGGATCGCCATGAGTACCGTCGCCGCGAACGCCGCCCAGCAGAAGGTGGCCGGCCGCTACTACCTGATCGAGCGCATCGGCTCCGGCGGGATGGGCTCGGTCTACCGGGCCCGCGACGAGACCGTGCAGCGCGAGGTCGCCGTGAAGGTGTTCCGCGCGGAGGCCTCGAACCCCGAGGACGTGGCCCGCCAGGAGCGCGAAGTGCGGATGCTGAGCTCCTTCGCCCACCCGGGCATCGTCAACCTCTTCGACGCGGGGCTGCACAACTTCGGCGGCGAGGTCCGCCGCTACGTCGTGATGGAGCTCGTCGCCGACCCCACGATGGAGGCGCGGCTCGAGTCCGGCCCCCTCCCGGCGGCGGAGGTCGCGGCGATCGGCACGCAGCTCGCCGAGGCCCTCGCCTACCTGCACGAGCGCGGCGTCGTGCACCGCGACGTGAAGCCCGCGAACATCCTGGTCAGCGAGGTCGCCTCCAGCGGCTACACCCGCACCGCCAAGCTCACCGACTTCGGCGTGGCCCACTTCATGGACGGCTCCCGCCTCACCAGCGACGGCGTCGTGATCGGCACCGCGAGCTTCGTCAGCCCGGAGCAGGTCGCGGGCGAGCCGATCAGCGGAGCGAGCGACGTCTTCTCCCTCGGCCTGGTCCTCCTCGAGGCGATCACCGGTCACCGCGAGTACTCGGGCACCGTCCTCGAGGCGGCCATCGCCCGCCTCCACCGCAGCCCCTCCGTGCCCGACACCCTGCCGGCGGAGTGGCGGGCGCTGCTGACCTCGATGACGCAGCGGGACCCGGAGAAGCGGCCGACCGCCGACGAGGTCGCGCACCGGCTCCGCGGCGGGATGACGACGGGCACGGCGGCGGCCGCGCCGACCGCCTCGGACTCGCGCGCGGCACGGATCCGGCGCTCCGTGATCATCGGCTCGAGCGTGGTCGGCGTCGGCGCGATCGCGGCGCTGTCGTGGATGCTCGGAGCGCTCGCCGGTCGCTGACCGACCGGGCGCGGGGCCCTAGGCCTCGCCGGGGAACGCGGGACGGAGCACGATCCGCGTCCAGGCGCCCACGTAGATCCGATCGCCCTCCTCGACCTCGCGGCGCTGACCGGCGGCGATCGGCGACTGCGGGAGCGCAGCCCCGGCCGGGGCGAGGTACGTGCCGTTCGCCGACTGCAGATCCTCGACCCACCAGCGGTAGCCGTCGGTGCTCAGCTGGCAGTGGCGCCGCGAGACACCGGAGTCGGAGCCGCAGTCCACCTGCGGCGAGACGCCGCGGGAGACGGACGGGCGGCCGACGAGCAGGGTGCGCTCGCGGAGGACGACGGTCGCGGGCGGGCCGGGCGAGGGCATGGGGTCGTCGGCGCGCTGCTCGGCGTACCACTCCGGGTCGACCCAGAGCTCGGCGATCCACGGGCGGTCCGGGTCCGCGGAGGCGGCGGCGGGGCGGGCGGAGCCGGTGGCCGGCGCGGACGCGGCCTCCTCCTCCGACACTGAGGCCTCGGGTGCCGCGTCGGGGGCTGCGGCCTCGGGTGCAGGGGCCTCCGGGATCACCTCGGTCGGCGGAGCGGCGGGCGGCGCGGTCGCGACGGGGGTGTCGAAGCCGGCCTCCTGCTCCGGGACCAGCTCGGTCGGAGCCGCGGGATCGGCCTGCGGCGCGGGCGCCTCGCCCAGGTGCTGGGCCGGGTCCCCCGACGGCGTCGCGGAGCCGCCGACCTCGCCCGGAGCGCGGACGGCGCCGGAGGAGGTGAACGGATCGGCCTCGGGGAGGGAGCCGATCGTGAAGTCGTAGCCGCAGTTCTCGCAGAACAGGGCGCCGGGCTCGTTCGGGAACGAGCAGTGCGGGCAGACCGAGGGGCCGGTCGGGATCGCGGTGGTCGGTGCGGCGGGAGCGGGCGACGGGGCCGCAGCGGCACCGATGGGCGCTCCGCAGACGTCGCAGTATTCGCCGGACTGCGAGGTGTGCCCCTCGGGGCAGCGGAAGCTCACTTGCGCACCCGCGTGGTCTTGGTCGACGCGGTGTCCAGCGCCATCTCGTCGAGGCGGTCCACGCCGCGCTTGAGCCGCACGGTGCCCTCGTTCGGGTTGTCGATCTCGACGACCTTCCGCAGCTTCGCGGTCGCCTCGTCGTTCCCGGTGACGGAAGCGAGCTGCACCGCCCGCCCGAGCTTGACCGTGGCGGTCGCCTCGTCGCCCCGCGCCTTTGCCGCGAGCCCGTCCTGGATCGCGGAGGCGAGCTCGGTCTGGCCGGTGTAGTGGGCGACGGCGGGGTCGATGCGGGCGGTCAGGGCGGAGTCGTCCGTCCAGCGCGCCTTCACCAGGGCGGAGGCGACCACCTCGTCGCGCACGCTGAGCTGCACCCGCGCGGCGAGCTGCTCCGAGCCGACCGGCTTCGACGCGACCCGGACCGCCACGTGGTACTCCCGCGACTCGTCGCCCCAGGCGCCGGTCGGGTAGACGCCGGTGAGCGGGTTCACGGCGTTCCGCCGGGAGCTGAGGTCCTCGAGGTTCGGCGCGACCTGGCGGACGAAGAGCAGCTGCGCGCCCTGCGGAGTCCAGACGCGGAGCTCGCCGTTGGCGACTCCCCGGCCCATCGACGCCCGCATCAGCGACTCGAAGTCGGCCGCCATGTCGGCCGGGTTCGCGATCAGGCCCACGGTGCCCAGCAGGGCGCTCGCGATGGTGCGCGCCTCCTCGACGATCCAGCGGGAGCCGACGCCGCGCACGTCGCACTGGAAGTCGCCCGACGCCGCGCGGATCGCCGCGTCCAGCTGCATCCGCGACTCGTGCTCGTTCTTGCCGTCGGTGAGGAGGATCGCGTGCCTCTGCGTCGCCTCCGCCACGGTCGCGAACAGCTGGCGGGCGAGGGTCAGCCAGGTGCCCATCGCGGTGCCGCCGTCGGCCTGGAGGTAGCCGATCGCCTCCTTCGCCGCGGCCCGCGCCCCCGGCTCCATCCGCACCATCGAGACGGTGGCATTGGGGTAGGGGAAGGCGCGGTCGGCGCGCTCGGATCCGGCCACGACGGCGAAGAAGGTGCCGTCCAGGATCTGGTCGACGGCCACGGCGGCGGCGCGCTTCGCGGCCGTCATGTTCTCGCCGGTCATCGATCCGGAGCAGTCGACGATGATGATCTCGGCCGCGGCCCCGTCGGACCCGGCGACCCCCGTGCCGGACGCGGTCACCGTGACGATGGCGTGCACGTCGGTGGCGCCGCCCGAGAGGAACTCGTTCTGGAAAACACTCGCGCTGAACTCCGCCATTCCGGCAGTTTACGGGGACGCCCGGCCCGAGCGGCCCTCCATCGCCGAGGATCGGCCGGGCATCGCGGCCCGACGCCTGCACGACAGCTGTCGGGGCGGGCGGAGGCGGGTCGAGCGCCGCCGGAGCGCCCCCGTCAAGCCCGCCGCGACCGGACGCCGCCGATGCCAGGGTGGAGCCGTGCCTCCCTGGACCCTCGCCCTCGCCAGCGGCGCCATCGGCGGCGCCACCCTCCTGATCGGCGCCGCGCTCGCCTGGTTCGTGCGCGTGCCCCCGAAGCTCACCGCCGCGATCTCCGCCTTCGGAGCAGGGGTGCTGATCTCGGCGCTCGCCTACGAGCTCGTGCAGGAGGCGGCGGACGACGGAGGACTGCTCCCGACGATCCTCGGCACGCTCGCGGGAGCCGTCGTCTTCGTCGGCGCGGACGCGCTGCTCACCCGCGCCGGCGCGGGGAACCGCAAGAGCGCGAAGGGGTCGGGCGGAGGAGGAGGCGCGGCCATCGCGGCCGGCGCCCTGATCGACGGGGTCCCCGAATCGATCGTGCTCGGCCTCTCGGTCGCCCAGGGCGGAGCGGGAGCGGCGATCAGCGTGCCCATCGTCGCCGCGGTCGCGATCTCGAACCTCCCCGAGGGACTGTCCTCGACGGTCGGCATGAAAGCCGACGGCCGCTCCGCCCGCTACGTCTTCACCGTCTGGGGCGGGATCGCCGCGATCTCGGCCGCCGCAGCGCTGGTCGGCTTCCTGGTCTTCGCCGCCGCACCGGGCGCGGTCGTGGCCTTCGTGACGACCGTCGCCGCCGGCGCGATCCTCGCCATGATCTCGAACACGATGATCCCCGAGGCGTTCGACCGCGACGACGTGCTCACCGGGCTGTATGCGGTGCTCGGGTTCGTGACGGCGTTCGCCTTGCACAGTGCTGGTTAGGACGCCGCTCCCCGCGCGGCGTCCCGCAGTCGGCTCCAGCGCATGGCCGGGTCCCGAGGAGCGGGATGCGCACGGCGACGCGGATCCGCTGGAACGCGGATCCCCGGATACGCCTCGCGACGCGGATCCGCTGGTTAGGACGCCGCTCCCCGCGCGGCGTCCCGCAGTCGGCTCGAGCGCATGGCCGGGTCCCGAGGAGCGGGTCGCGCACGGCGACGCGGATCCGCTGGAACGCGGATCCCCGGATACGCCTCGCGACGCGGATCCGCTGGTTAGGACGCCGCTCCCCGCGCGGCGTCCCGCAGTCGGCTCGAGCGCATGGCCGGGTCCCGAGGAGCGGGTCGCGCACGGCGACGCGGATCTGCTGGAACGCGGATCCCCGGATACGCCTCGCGACGCGGATCCGCTGGTTAGGACGCCGCTCCCCGCGCGGCATCCCGCAGTCGGCTCCAGCGCGGGGCCGGGTCCCGAGGAGCGGGACGCGCACGGCGACGCGGATCCGCTGGAACGCGGATCCCCGGATACGCCGCGCGAGGACGCCGCTCGCCGCGGAACGGAGTGCGGTCAGCCGCTGAAGGCGGTGAGGGCGTCGTCGAGGATGCCGAGGCCGCGGGCGACCTCGGCGGAAGTGATGACGGCCGGCGGGACCACGTGGATCCGGTTGTCGGCGGTGAAGGGCAGGAGACCGCGGGACAGCAGGTCGGCCTTGAGGCGGGCGACGGAGGCCGCCGGCAGCGGGGCGCGCGCGTCCCGGTCGGTGACCAGCTCCAGGGCCCAGAACACTCCGGAGCCCCGGACCTCGCCGATCAGGTCGTGCTTCGCCTCGAGCGCCGCCAGGCCGGGGGCCAGGTGCTCCGAGCCGATGGTGCGCGCGTTGTCGACGATCCCCTCCTCCTCCATCGCCTCGAGCGTCGCGACGACGCTGGCAGCGGCGAGCGGGTGGCCCGAGTAGGTGAGACCGCCGGGGAAGACGCGCTCGTCGAAGTGGTGGGCGATCGGATCCGAGATGACGACGCCGCCGAGCGGGACGTAGCCGGAGTTCACGCCCTTCGCGAAGGTGATCAGATCGGGGCGCACGTCGAAGGCGTCGAAGGCGAACCACTCCCCCGTGCGGCCGAAGCCCGCCATGACCTCGTCGAGGATCAGCTGGATGCCGTACCGGTCGGCGATCTCGCGGACACCCGCGAGGTAGCCGGGCGGCGGGGTGAGCACGCCGGCGGTGCCGGGGATGGTCTCGAGGAGGAACGCGGCGATCGACTCCGGCCCCTCCGCCTGCACGACGCGCTCGAGGTGGTGGAGGGCGCGCTCGCACTCCTGCTCGACGGTCTCGGCCCAGAACTCGCTGCGGTACAGGTAGGGCCCGAAGGCGTGCACGTGCCCGCGGGAGTACTCGTTCGGGATGCGGCGCCAGTCGCCGGTCGAGACGATCGCCGCTCCCGTGTTGCCGTGGTACGAGCGGTACAGCGAGACGACCTTGTCGCGGCCGGTGAACAGCCGCGCCATGCGGATCGCGTTCTCGTTCGCGTCCGCACCGCCGTTGGTGAAGAAGACCTTCTCCATGCCCTCGGGCGCCCGCTCGGTGATCAGGCGGGCCGCCTCGGCGCGGGTCTCGTTCGCGTAGGCGGGGCCGACCGTGGTGAGGACGCCCGCCTGCTCCTGGATCGCGGCGACGACCTTCGGGTGCTGGTAGCCGATGGTGACGTTCACGAGCTGGCTCGAGAAGTCGAGGTAGCGGGTGCCGTCGACGTCCCAGGCCTCGGCGCCGAGACCGCCTGCGATCGGCAGCGGGTTCAGCGCGCCCTGCGCCGACCAGGAGTGGAACACGCGGGACCGGTCGGCGGCGGTGACCGAGGCGTTGTCGCGGACGGTGGGGGCGGTCGAGGACGTCATGGTCTCCATCGTGCCGCGCGCGCCTCGAGAGCGGCCGTGCGGATCCGTCGATCCGCGGACCCTACGATGGACGGAACGTCGAAGGGAGCCGCGCATGCCCGCGACCGTCCGCGATCTGCTGGCCGAACCGGCCTTCCGCCTGCGCGTGCTCGCCGGCGTCCACGACGAGGCCGACCTCGACGCCCCTCTGGTGTGGGCGCACTCCTCGGACCTCGTCGATCCGACGCCCTGGCTCGAGTCGGGCCAGCTGCTGCTGACCGACGGCGTCCACTTCACCGGGCACGACAGCGCCGAGTTCTCGGAGGAGTACGTCGCCCGGCTGCGCGGCCGCGGCATCCGCGCGCTCGGCTTCGCCACCCGCATCGTGCACGACGAGGTGCCCGCCGCTCTCGTCACGGCGTGCGAGCGCCAGGGCCTGCCGCTGCTGGAGGTGGCGGACCTGACTCCGTTCATGGGGATCATCCGCTTCGTCGCCGACGTGATCTCGCGGGAGCAGCGTGAGCGGCTGGAGTGGTCGCTCGAGGCGCAGCGGCGGGTCGCCCGCGCGGCGCTGCGGCCGGACGGGCTCGCGGCGATCCTCACCGAGCTGGAGCGGCAGCTGGACTGCTGGGTCGCCCTCTACGACGCCGCCGGGCAGAGGGTGCACCTGCCCACCCGGCTCGACGTGCCGGCGGAGGAGGCGGTCGCCGCGGCCGCGAGGCACGCCCTGACCCGCGGCAGCCGAGCGGGACTCCGACTCGACGACGGCGGCGGAGTGACGCTGCAGACGATCGGGCGCCGCGACCACCTGCGCGGGGTGCTCGCCGTGGGCACCGGCACGCCCCTGGACCCGGCGGGCAGCGACCTCGTCGCGAGCGTCATCGCCCTGGCGAGCATCGCGCTGGAGCAGCGGCGCGCGTTGGACTCCTCCCGCCGGCAGCTGCGCTCCGGACTGCTCGAGCTGCTGGCCGCGGGAGCCTTCGACGTCGCCGAGAGCACCGCACGGCGCCTGGGGAGCCCGCTGCCCGCCGAGCCCGTGCGGGTGGTCGTGCTGAGCGCGCCCGTGCACGGCGACTCGCTCCTCGACGAGCTGGAGGTCGTGGCGGAGGAGGACGGCGCGCGCCTGTTCTTCGCCGAGAGGGACGGCTCGCTCGTCGCCGTCGCCGCCGCCGACGGACTCGAGCCGCTGACCGCCGTGCTGGAGCGGCACGGCGCGAGCGCCGGCGCCTCCGCCCCGATCGGCTGGTCGGACCTGGACCGGGGCCTCGAGGAGGCGCGGCGCGCCGCCGAGCGGACAGGAGACGGGACGGTGGTCCGCTTCGAGGACGTCGCCGCCGAGGGGATGATCGGGCTCCTCGCCGCCGCCGGAGCAGCACCGCTCGCCCGCCGGATGCTCTCACCGCTGCTGACCCCCGAGGGAGCCGTGCTGCTCGAGAGCGCCCGCGTCTGGCTCCGCCGCAACGGCGCCTGGGAGCCCGCCGCCCGCGACCTCGGCGTGCACCGTCACACCCTCCGCAACCGCATCACCGCCGTCGAGCGCGCCCTCGGCCTCGACCTCGACGACGTCTCCGCCCGCACCGAGCTCTGGACGGCGCTGCGGCTGCACTCATAGCCGATCTCCTCCTGCGTCGTCGATCGGCCGCGGTCGGCCTCAGGAGGTGGGGACGATGGGAAGAGCGGGTCGCGTACCGCGCACGACGATCCGCTCCCACGCCGATCGCCGGTTGCGCTCAGCCGTGCTCAGGAGCCTCTCTCGTCCTGCGTCGTCGATCGGCCGCGGTCGGCCGGGGAGGGTGGTCGCGCTGGGAAGAGCGGGTCGCGTACCGCGCACGACGATCCGCTCACACGCGGATCGACGGTTGCGCGGTGCTCAAGAGCCTCTCTCCTCCTGCGTCGTCGATCGGCCGCGGTCGGCCGGGGAGGGTGGTCGCGCTGGGAAGAGCGGGTCGCGTTCCGCGCACGTCGATCCGCTGAGACGCGGATCACCGGTTGCGCTCCGCGCCGGCGGGAGGCGCTGGGTCGACCGGAGAGGCTCACCAGCACCGCTGAGCGCAACCGGCGATCCGCGTGGGAGCGGATCGTCGTGCGCGGTACGCGACCCGCTCTTCCCAGCGCGACCACCCTCCCCGGCCGACCGCGGCCGATCGACGACGCAGGAGGAGAGAGGCTCTTGAGCACCGCGCAACCGTCGATCCGCGTGTGAGCGGATCGTCGTGCGCGGTACGCGACCCGCTCTTCCCAGCGCGACCACCCTCCCCGGCCGACCGCGGCCGATCGACGACGCAGGACGAGAGAGGCTCCTGAGCACGGCTGAGCGCAACCGGCGATCCGCGTGGGAGCGGATCGTCGTGCGCGGTACGCGACCCGCTCTTCCCATCGTCCCCACCTCCTGAGGCCGACCGCGGCCGATCGACGACGCAGGAGGAGATCGGCTATGAGTGCAGCCGCAGCGCCGTCCAGAGCTCGGTGCGGGCGGAGACGTCGTCGAGGTCGAGGCCGAGGGCGCGCTCGACGGCGGTGATGCGGTTGCGGAGGGTGTGACGGTGCACGCCGAGGTCGCGGGCGGCGGGCTCCCAGGCGCCGTTGCGGCGGAGCCAGACGCGGGCGCTCTCGAGCAGCACGGCTCCCTCGGGGGTCAGCAGCGGTGAGAGCATCCGGCGGGCGAGCGGTGCTGCTCCGGCGGCGGCGAGGAGCCCGATCATCCCCTCGGCGGCGACGTCCTCGAAGCGGACCACCGTCCCGTCTCCTGTCCGCTCGGCGGCGCGCCGCGCCTCCTCGAGGCCCCGGTCCAGGTCCGACCAGGCGATCAGGGCGGAGGCGCCGGCGCTCTCGCCGTGCCGCTCCAGCACGGCGGTCAGCGGCTCGAGTCCGTCGGCGGCGGCGACGGCGACGAGCGAGCCGTCCCTCTCGGCGAAGAACAGGCGCGCGCCGTCCTCCTCCGCCACGACCTCCAGCTCGTCGAGGAGCGAGTCGCCGTGCACGGGCGCGCTCAGCACGACCACCCGCACGGGCTCGGCGGGCAGCGGGCTCCCCAGGCGCCGTGCGGTGCTCTCGGCGACGTCGAAGGCTCCCGCGGCCAGCAGCTCGAGCAGTCCGGAGCGCAGCTGCCGGCGGGAGGAGTCCAACGCGCGCCGCTGCTCCAGCGCGATGCTCGCCAGGGCGATGACGCTCGCGACGAGGTCGCTGCCCGCCGGGTCCAGGGGCGTGCCGGTGCCCACGGCGAGCACCCCGCGCAGGTGGTCGCGGCGCCCGATCGTCTGCAGCGTCACTCCGCCGCCGTCGTCGAGTCGGAGTCCCGCTCGGCTGCCGCGGGTCAGGGCGTGCCTCGCGGCCGCGGCGACCGCCTCCTCCGCCGGCACGTCGAGCCGGGTGGGCAGGTGCACCCTCTGCCCGGCGGCGTCGTAGAGGGCGACCCAGCAGTCCAGCTGCCGCTCCAGCTCGGTGAGGATCGCCGCGAGCCCGTCCGGCCCCAGCGCCGCGCGGCCCACCCGCCGCTGCGCCTCGAGCGACCACTCCAGCCGCTCACGCTGCTCCCGCGAGATCACGTCGGCGACGAAGCGGATGATCCCCATGAACGGAGTCAGGTCCGCCACCTCCAGCAGCGGCAGGCCCTGGCGCTCGCACGCCGTGACGAGAGCGGCGGGCACCTCGTCGTGCACGATGCGGGTGGCGAAGCCGAGCGCGCGGATGCCGCGGCCGCGCAGCCGGGCGACGTACTCCTCCGAGAACTCGGCGCTGTCGTGCCCGGTGAAGTGGACGCCGTCGGTCAGCAGCAGCTGGCCCGACTCGAGCCAGGGCGTCGGATCGACGAGGTCCGAGGAGTGCGCCCACACCAGAGGGGCGTCGAGGTCGGCCTCGTCGTGGACGCCGGCGAGCACGCGCAGGCGGAAGGCCGGTTCGGCCAGCAGATCGCGGACGGTCGCGGGCATGCGCGGCTCCCTTCGACGTTCCGTCCATCGTAGGGTCCGCGGATCGACGGATCCGCACGGCCGCTCTCGAGGCGCGCGCGGCACGATGGAGACCATGACGTCCTCGACCGCCCCCACCGTCCGCGACAACGCCTCGGTCACCGCCGCCGACCGGTCCCGCGTGTTCCACTCCTGGTCGGCGCAGGGCGCGCTGACCCAACTGCCGAACGCAGGCGTTCTCGGCGCCGAGGCCTGGGACGTCGACGGCACCCGCTACCTCTACTTCTCGAGCCAGCTCGTGAACGTCACCATCGGCTACCAGCACCCGAAGGTCGTCGCCGCGATCCAGGAGCAGGCGGGCGTCCTCACCACGGTCGGCCCCGCCTACGCGAACGAGACCCGCGCCGAGGCGGCCCGCCTGATCACCGAGCGGGCGCCCGAGGGCATGGAGAAGGTCTTCTTCACCAACGGCGGTGCGGACGCGAACGAGAACGCGATCCGCATGGCGCGGCTGTTCACCGGCCGCGACAAGGTCGTCTCGCTGTACCGCTCGTACCACGGCAACACGGGAGCGGCGATCGTCTCGACCGGCGACTGGCGCCGCATCCCGAACGAGTACTCCCGCGGGCACGTGCACGCCTTCGGGCCCTACCTGTACCGCAGCGAGTTCTGGGCCGAGACCGTCGAGCAGGAGTGCGAGCGCGCCCTCCACCACCTCGAGCGCGTCGTGCAGGCGGAGGGGCCGGAGTCGATCGCCGCGTTCCTCCTCGAGACCATCCCCGGCACCGCCGGCGTGCTCACCCCGCCGCCCGGCTACCTCGCGGGTGTCCGCGAGATCGCCGACCGGTACGGCATCCAGCTGATCCTCGACGAGGTCATGGCGGGCTTCGGCCGCACGGGGGAGTGGTTCGCCTTCGACGCCTTCGACGTGCGCCCCGATCTGATCACCTTCGCGAAGGGCGTGAACTCCGGCTACGTCCCGATCGGCGGCGTCGTCATCTCGGATCCGATCGCCCACCACTTCGACGAGCGCGTCTTCCCCGGCGGTCTCACCTACTCGGGCCACCCGCTCGCCGCTGCCAGCGTCGTCGCGACGCTCGAGGCGATGGAGGAGGAGGGGATCGTCGACAACGCGCGCACCATCGGCTCGGAGCACCTGGCCCCCGGCCTGGCGGCGCTCGAGGCGAAGCACGACCTGATCGGCGAGGTCCGGGGCTCCGGAGTGTTCTGGGCCCTGGAGCTGGTCACCGACCGGGACGCGCGCACCCCGCTGCCGGCGGCCTCCGTCGCCCGCCTCAAGGCCGACCTGCTGTCCCGCGGTCTCCTGCCCTTCACCGCCGACAACCGGATCCACGTGGTCCCGCCGGCCGTCATCACTTCCGCCGAGGTCGCCCGCGGCCTCGGCATCCTCGACGACGCCCTCACCGCCTTCAGCGGCTGACCGCACTCCGTTCCGCGGGGAGCGGCGTCCTCGCGGGGCGTATCCGGGGATCCGCGTTCCAGCGGATCCGCGTCGCCGTGCGCGTCCCGCTCCTCGGGACCCGGCCCCGCGCTGGAGCCGACTGCGGGATGCCGCGCGGGGAGCGGCGTCCTAACCAGCGGATCCGCGTCGCGAGGCGTATCCGGGGATCCGCGTTCCAGCAGATCCGCGTCGCCGTGCGCGACCCGCTCCTCGGGACCCGGCCATGCGCTCGAGCCGACTGCGGGACGCCGCGCGGGGAGCGGCGTCCTAACCAGCGGATCCGCGTCGCGAGGCGTATCCGGGGATCCGCGTTCCAGCGGATCCGCGTCGCCGTGCGCGACCCGCTCCTCGGGACCCGGCCATGCGCTCGAGCCGACTGCGGGACGCCGCGCGGGGAGCGGCGTCCTAACCAGCGGATCCGCGTCGCGAGGCGTATCCGGGGATCCGCGTTCCAGCGGATCCGCGTCGCCGTGCGCATCCCGCTCCTCGGGACCCGGCCATGCGCTGGAGCCGACTGCGGGACGCCGCGCGGGGAGCGGCGTCCTAACCAGCACTGTGCAAGGCGAACGCCGTCACGAACCCGAGCACCGCATACAGCCCGGTGAGCACGTCGTCGCGGTCGAACGCCTCGGGGATCATCGTGTTCGAGATCATGGCGAGGATCGCGCCGGCGGCGACGGTCGTCACGAAGGCCACGACCGCGCCCGGTGCGGCGGCGAAGACCAGGAAGCCGACCAGCGCTGCGGCGGCCGAGATCGCGGCGATCCCGCCCCAGACGGTGAAGACGTAGCGGGCGGAGCGGCCGTCGGCTTTCATGCCGACCGTCGAGGACAGTCCCTCGGGGAGGTTCGAGATCGCGACCGCGGCGACGATGGGCACGCTGATCGCCGCTCCCGCTCCGCCCTGGGCGACCGAGAGGCCGAGCACGATCGATTCGGGGACCCCGTCGATCAGGGCGCCGGCCGCGATGGCCGCGCCTCCTCCTCCGCCCGACCCCTTCGCGCTCTTGCGGTTCCCCGCGCCGGCGCGGGTGAGCAGCGCGTCCGCGCCGACGAAGACGACGGCTCCCGCGAGCGTGCCGAGGATCGTCGGGAGCAGTCCTCCGTCGTCCGCCGCCTCCTGCACGAGCTCGTAGGCGAGCGCCGAGATCAGCACCCCTGCTCCGAAGGCGGAGATCGCGGCGGTGAGCTTCGGGGGCACGCGCACGAACCAGGCGAGCGCGGCGCCGATCAGGAGGGTGGCGCCGCCGATGGCGCCGCTGGCGAGGGCGAGGGTCCAGGGAGGCACGGCTCCACCCTGGCATCGGCGGCGTGCGGTCGCGGCGGGCTTGACGGGGGCGCTCCGTCGGCGCTCGACCCGCCTCCGCCCGCCCCGACAGCTGTCGTGCAGGCGTCGGGCCGCGATGCCCGGCCGATCCTCGGCGATGGAGGGCCGCTCGGGCCGGGCGTCCCCGTAAACTGCCGGAATGGCGGAGTTCAGCGCGAGTGTTTTCCAGAACGAGTTCCTCTCGGGCGGCGCCACCGACGTGCACGCCATCGTCACGGTGACCGCGTCCGGCACGGGGGTCGCCGGGTCCGACGGGGCCGCGGCCGAGATCATCATCGTCGACTGCTCCGGATCGATGACCGGCGAGAACATGACGGCCGCGAAGCGCGCCGCCGCCGTGGCCGTCGACCAGATCCTGGACGGCACCTTCTTCGCCGTCGTGGCCGGATCCGAGCGCGCCGACCGCGCCTTCCCCTACCCCAATGCCACCGTCTCGATGGTGCGGATGGAGCCGGGGGCGCGGGCCGCGGCGAAGGAGGCGATCGGCTACCTCCAGGCCGACGGCGGCACCGCGATGGGCACCTGGCTGACCCTCGCCCGCCAGCTGTTCGCGACCGTGGCGGAGGCGACGCAGAGGCACGCGATCATCCTCACCGACGGCAAGAACGAGCACGAGTCGCGGATGCAGCTGGACGCGGCGATCCGCGCGGCGTCGGGCGACTTCCAGTGCGACGTGCGCGGCGTCGGCTCCCGCTGGATCGTCGAGGAGGCGCGCACCATCGCGAGCGCCCTGCTGGGCACCGTGGGCCTGATCGCGAACCCGGCCGACATGGCGGCCGACTTCGAGTCGCTGATGCGGGCGTCGATGGGCCGGGGAGTCGCCAACGGCGAGCTCCGCGTCTGGACTCCGCAGGGCGCGCAGCTGCTCTTCGTCCGCCAGGTCGCGCCGAACCTCGAGGACCTCAGCTCCCGGCGGAACGCCGTGAACCCGCTCACCGGCGTCTACCCGACCGGCGCCTGGGGCGACGAGTCGCGGGAGTACCACGTGGCGGTCCGGGTCGCGTCGAAGCCGGTCGGCTCGGAGCAGCTCGCCGCGCGGGTGCAGCTCAGCGTGCGCGACGAGGTGGTCGCCTCCGCCCTGGTGAAGGCGCGCTGGACGGACGACTCCGCCCTGACCGCCCGCATCGACCCCGCCGTCGCCCACTACACCGGCCAGACCGAGCTCGCCTCCGCGATCCAGGACGGGCTCGCGGCCAAGGCGCGGGGCGACGAGGCGACCGCCACGGTCAAGCTCGGGCGGGCGGTGCAGCTCGCTTCCGTCACCGGGAACGACGAGGCGACCGCGAAGCTGCGGAAGGTCGTCGAGATCGACAACCCGAACGAGGGCACCGTGCGGCTCAAGCGCGGCGTGGACCGCCTCGACGAGATGGCGCTGGACACCGCGTCGACCAAGACCACGCGGGTGCGCAAGTGAGCTTCCGCTGCCCCGAGGGGCACACCTCGCAGTCCGGCGACTACTGCGACGTCTGCGGAGCGCCCATCGGTGCCGCTGCGGCCCCGTCGCCCGCTCCCGCCGCACCGACCACCGCGATCCCGACCGGCCCCTCGGTCTGCCCGCACTGCTCGTTCCCGAACGAGCCCGGCGCCCTGTTCTGCGAGAACTGCGGCTACGACTTCACGACCGGCTCCCTCCCCGAGGCCGATCCGTTCACCTCCTCCGGCGCCGTCCGCGCTCCGGGCGAGGTCGGCGGCTCCGCGACGCCGTCGGGGGACCCGGCCCAGCACCTGGGCGAGGCGCCCGCGCCGCAGGCCGATCCCGCGGCTCCGACCGAGCTGGTCCCGGAGCAGGAGGCCGGCTTCGACACCCCCGTCGCGACCGCGCCGCCCGCCGCTCCGCCGACCGAGGTGATCCCGGAGGCCCCTGCACCCGAGGCCGCAGCCCCCGACGCGGCACCCGAGGCCTCAGTGTCGGAGGAGGAGGCCGCGTCCGCGCCGGCCACCGGCTCCGCCCGCCCCGCCGCCGCCTCCGCGGACCCGGACCGCCCGTGGATCGCCGAGCTCTGGGTCGACCCGGAGTGGTACGCCGAGCAGCGCGCCGACGACCCCATGCCCTCGCCCGGCCCGCCCGCGACCGTCGTCCTCCGCGAGCGCACCCTGCTCGTCGGCCGCCCGTCCGTCTCCCGCGGCGTCTCGCCGCAGGTGGACTGCGGCTCCGACTCCGGTGTCTCGCGGCGCCACTGCCAGCTGAGCACCGACGGCTACCGCTGGTGGGTCGAGGATCTGCAGTCGGCGAACGGCACGTACCTCGCCCCGGCCGGGGCTGCGCTCCCGCAGTCGCCGATCGCCGCCGGTCAGCGCCGCGAGGTCGAGGAGGGCGATCGGATCTACGTGGGCGCCTGGACGCGGATCGTGCTCCGTCCCGCGTTCCCCGGCGAGGCCTAGGGCCCCGCGCCCGGTCGGTCAGCGACCGGCGAGCGCTCCGAGCATCCACGACAGCGCCGCGATCGCGCCGACGCCGACCACGCTCGAGCCGATGATCACGGAGCGCCGGATCCGTGCCGCGCGCGAGTCCGAGGCGGTCGGCGCGGCCGCCGCCGTGCCCGTCGTCATCCCGCCGCGGAGCCGGTGCGCGACCTCGTCGGCGGTCGGCCGCTTCTCCGGGTCCCGCTGCGTCATCGAGGTCAGCAGCGCCCGCCACTCCGCCGGCAGGGTGTCGGGCACGGAGGGGCTGCGGTGGAGGCGGGCGATGGCCGCCTCGAGGACGGTGCCCGAGTACTCGCGGTGACCGGTGATCGCCTCGAGGAGGACCAGGCCGAGGGAGAAGACGTCGCTCGCTCCGCTGATCGGCTCGCCCGCGACCTGCTCCGGGCTGACGAAGCTCGCGGTGCCGATCACGACGCCGTCGCTGGTGAGGCGGGAGCCGTCCATGAAGTGGGCCACGCCGAAGTCGGTGAGCTTGGCGGTGCGGGTGTAGCCGCTGGAGGCGACCTCGCTGACCAGGATGTTCGCGGGCTTCACGTCGCGGTGCACGACGCCGCGCTCGTGCAGGTAGGCGAGGGCCTCGGCGAGCTGCGTGCCGATCGCCGCGACCTCCGCCGCCGGGAGGGGGCCGGACTCGAGCCGCGCCTCCATCGTGGGGTCGGCGACGAGCTCCATCACGACGTAGCGGCGGACCTCGCCGCCGAAGTTGTGCAGCCCCGCGTCGAAGAGGTTGACGATGCCCGGGTGGGCGAAGGAGCTCAGCATCCGCACTTCGCGCTCCTGGCGGGCCACGTCCTCGGGGTTCGAGGCCTCCGCGCGGAACACCTTCACGGCGACCTCGCGCTGCACGGTCTCGTCGCGGGCCCGGTAGACCGAGCCCATCCCGCCGGAGCCGATGCGCTCGATCAGGTAGTAGCGGCCGGCCACCTTCTGCTGGGCGGCGTTCGCGGCGACGGTACTCATGGCGATCCCGCCTTCCGCTCGAACGGTGCGCTCCGGAGCGCACGAGGTGGGCGCCTGCGACGACGGTACCGCGGGGCGGCGCCGGCCGGGTCGGCGGAACGGGGGGATTGACACTCCCGGCCCCGGACGGGGGGACGAATGGCCGCTCAGCGCACCGATCCGCACCCCCCGCCGCGGGGTCAGCGGAGGCCGCTGCGCGCGAAGCCCTGCACGAAGTAGCGCTGGAACACCAGGAACAGCACCACCATCGGCACGACGTTCACCAGGGCGAACGCCATGGTCGCTCCGTAGTCGCTGCCGAACTGCCCCTGGAGGAAGAGCAGCCCGATCGGGAGCGTGAACAGCGCGTTCTCCTTCAGGGCGATGAGCGGCCAGGCGAAGTCGTTCCAGGAGCCGAGCAGCGACATGAAGAAGAGCACGGCGATGAGCGGCTTCGAGAGGGGGAGGACGATGGCCGTGAACACGCGGAAGTGCCCGGCGCCGTCGATCCGGGCCGCCTCGATCAGGTCCCGCGGGATCGCGAGGATGAACTGCCGCGCCAGGAACAGCCCGAACGCCGATGCCGCCGTCGGCAGGATCACCGCCCAGTAGCTTCCGTAGAGGCCGAGGTCGGTGACGAGCCGGAACAGCGCCACCATGATCACCTGCACGGGCAGGGTGAGCGTCGACAGGGCCAGGAGGAAGAGCACTCCGGATCCGCGGAACCGCAGCTGCGCGAAGGCGTAGCCGCCGAGCAGGTTGATCGTCACGGTGATCAGCGCGGTGACCAGGCTGATCGCGAGGGAGTTGCCGAACCAGGTCGCCACGGGGAACGACGAGAACACGCGCTCGAAGTTCACCAGCGTCAGCTCGCGCGGCCAGAGGCGGAGGGTGCCGCCGAGCAGCTCGGACCGCGAGGAGAACGCGACGACGACCATCCAGTACAGCGGGAAGACGATGACCACCGAGACGGCGAGGGCGAGGGCGAGGCGGAGCAGGCGCGAGGTGCGCGACGTGCGGATCATTCGACGAGGTCCCTCGAGCGGTTGGTGCGCCACTGCACCGCGGTGAAGATCATGGTCAGTATCAGCAGCACGATGCCGATGGCCGCGGCGTAGCCCTGGTCGCGGGTGACGAACCCGGTGTCGTAGGCGTAGGTCACGAGCACCGAGGTCGCGTTCTGGGGTCCGCCGCCGGTGAGCACGAAGACGATGTCGAACACCTGGAACGAGTAGATGACGTTGAGGATGAGCAGGAAGAACGACGACGGGCCGACCAGCGGCAGCGTCACGTGGCGGAACTGCTGCCACGCGTTCGCTCCGTCGAGCCGGGCCGCCTCGTAGAGCGCCGGGTTCACCCCCTGCAGCCCCGCCAGGTAGATCAGCATGTTGAAGCCGGTGCGCCACCACAGGGTGACGAGCACCACGGAGGCGAAGGCGGCCGCTCCGCCGGACTGCCAGGCGATGCGGGGGAGGCCGATCGTCTGGAGCATGCCGTCGAGCACGCCGCTGTTCTCGTCGAAGATCAGCACGCCCATCAGCGCCGTCGCCACGCCGGAGACCGCCATCGGCAGGATGAGGATGCTGCGGAACACCGGACGCGCGGGCAGCACCGAGTTCATCAGCACCGCCGCGCCGAGGCCCAGCGCCATCGAGAGCGGGGTCACGATCAGGGTGAACAACGCCGTGTTCAGCGTCGAGCGCCAGAAGAGGCCGTCGCCGAGCAGCCGCGCGTAGTTGTCGAGCCCGACGAAGACGCCGTCGCCGAAGCCGTTCGTGCGCTGGAAGCCGATCAGGAACGCGCCGCCCAGGGGGACGAACACGAACAGGCCGAGCATCAGCAGGTTCGGCGCGAGGAACGCGTAGGCGGCCGCCGTCTCGCGGGCGGGGGCGCGGGAGGTGCGCCGGGGGCGGGCGGTCACCGCCTCCGGCGCGAGGACCGACCGGCTCACTGCGTCGCGGCCGCGATGCCGGAGGTGAGGCCGGCGATGGTGTCCTCGGTGCTGCGCCCGCCGACGAAGGCCTGCTCCAGCTGCTCCTTGAGCACCGTGATGATCGCGGCCATGTCGGGCGAGGCGACCTGCGCCGAGTCGGACGCCTGGACGGTGCCCGCCTGGCCGAGGAACACCTCGGCGAGCTCGGGGCGCACGGCGAACTCGATGCCCGACTCCGTGAGGTCGCGGCGAGTGGGGAGGAGCGAGGCGCCGGCGCAGAAGTCGCGCATCGCCTCCTCCTCCGTCACGAACGCGAGGAAGGAGGCGGCCAGCTCCGGGTTCTTCGCGGCCTTGGTCGCGACGAGGGCGTTGCCGCCGAAGTCGCCGCCTCCGCGCACGTTGCGCGGGGAGTAGGTGGCGCCCCACTCGAAGTCGAGGGTGGAGTCGGCGTCGGGGATGAGGAACGCGCCGGCGAAGGTCATCGCGGTGGTCTGCGAGTACCAGAGGTCGCTGGCGTAGGTGGTCGCCTGCACGGAGCTGCTCGGCGGCACGAGGCCGTCGGTGAAGAAGCTGCGGCTGAAGTCGATCGCGGCGCGGCCGGCGGCGGAGTCGATCGCGGGCCCGGACAGGTCCTCGGTGAGGAAGCGGCCGTCGGCCTGGAACAGCAGGCTCAGCCAGCGCGTGACGCCGTTGCCCTGCCAGTTGTAGGCGAAGGGGTAGCGCTCGGCGGGGAGCGAGGCGCGCAGCTTCCGCCCGACCTCGGTGAACTCCTCCCAGGTCCACGCCTCCTCGGGCGAGGAGGGGAAGGAGGTGACGCCCGCGTCGGCCAGCACCTGGGTGTTGTAGAGGATCAGCGAGGTGTCGGTGTGGTGGGGGACGCCGAAGGGGCTCCCGCCGCTCTGCACCGCGGCCCAGGCCGGATCGGTGAACCGCTCGGCGACGTCGGAGTCGAGGAAGCCCGACAGGTCCAGGAGCTGGTCGCGGCCGGCGTAGCTGCCGAACGTGTAGTACGGGACCCGGAAGACGTCCGGCGGGTTGCCCGCCTGCAGCTGCGCGTCGATGTTGGTGAACATCTGCTCGTACGGGACCGCGTTGAGGGTCACGGTGGCGCCGGCGTTCGCCGTCTGGAACGCGTCGATCGCGCGCTGGAAGCCGGCCAGCTCGGCGTCGGTGCCCCAGGTGGTGAAGGTGAGGGTGTCGCGGCCGGCGCTCGCCGCGGGGCCCGCGGGGGCGAAGCCGCAGGCGGAGAGGGCCGGGACGGAGGCGGCGACGCCGAGCGCTCCGAGGAAGCGGCGGCGGTCGAGGACCGCGCGTCCGAGCTGCGAGAGGTCGAGAGCCCCCGCGGGGAGCCCCTTGCTGGTCAGGCCCATGACGGCCTCCTTCCGGGGGCCAGCGGCAGGCTCCCGGGGGCAGGCTATTCCGGCAGGGCCGCGGGAATCGCGGCTGGACGGATCGGCCGATCCATGAGAGGAGCGGCCGATCCGCGCGGCGGGCGTTCAGCCGCGGCGGCCGAGCATCCCCTCGAACGAGCCGTCGAGCGCCCACGGGTCGGGCGTGGAGCCCGAGCGGGAGGAGCGGGCGGCTTGATCGGCCAGCTCGCGTCCGGCGCGCTCGATGCGCGAGGGCAGCGCCCGTCCGTCCTCGGTCGCGCCGCCCCAGTCGTCCGTCGCCGCGAACACGGTGGTCGCGAGGGGCGCCGCGTGCAGGTAGGTGAAGAGCGGGCGCATCGCGTAGTCGACGGCCAGGGAGTGGCGGGGGGACCCGCCCGTGGCCGCCAGCAGCACGGGCAGGCCGCGCAGCGCCTCCGTGTCGAGCACGTCGACGAACGACTTGAAGAGCCCGCTGTAGCTGGTGGTGAAGATCGGCGTCACGGCGATCAGGCCGTCGGCGCCGGCGACCGCGTCGAGCGCGGTCTGCAGAGCGGGGCTCGCGAAGCCGGTGAGGAGGTTGTTCGTGACGTCGTGCGCGAGGTCGCGCAGCTCCACGACGCTCCGCTCGACGGCGAAGCCCTGCTCGGTGAGGGAGGACTCGGCGGCGTCGGCCAGGCGGTCGGCGAGCAGCCGGGTCGAGGACGGCTGGCTGAGGCCGGCCGAGAGGACGGTGATCCTGCGGGTGTCCATGGAGAGCTCCTGACTAGACGGTGACGGGCTCGGCCGCGGGCTGCGCGTCGCGCGCGGCCACGAGGGAGGCATGGGTGGGGGCGTCGGGCACGTGCGCGGGGCGGCCCTCGGCGAAGCCGGCGCGGAGAGCGGGGAGGATCTCGCCGAGCATGTCCATCTGCTCCAGGACGGTCTTCAGCGGGAGTCCCGCGTGGTCCATCAGGAAGAGCTGGCGCTGGTAGTCGCCGACGTACTCGCGGAAGCCGAGAGTGCGGTCGATGATCTGCTGCGGGGAGCCGACGGTGAGCGGGGTCTGCTCCGTGAAGTCCTCGAGCGAGGGGCCGTGGCCGTAGACGGGGGCGTTGTCGAAGTAGGGGCGGAACTGCGAGACCGCGTCCTGCGAGTTCTTCGCCAGGAAGATCTGCCCGCCGAGCCCGACGATCGCCTGATCGGCGGTCCCGTGGCCGTAGTGCTCGAAGCGCTGGCGGTAGAGCTGCACCATCTTCTGGGTGTGCGAGGCGGGCCAGAAGATGTGGTTCGCGAAGAAGCCGTCGCCGTAGTAGGCGGCCTGCTCGGCGATCTGCGGGGAGCGGATCGATCCGTGCCACACGAACGGCGCGACACCGTCGAGGGGGCGCGGGGTCGACTGGAAGCCCTGGAGGGGAGTGCGGAACTGGCCCTCCCAGTCGACGAAGTCCTCGGTCCACAGGCGGTGCAGCAGGTCGTAGTTCTCGATCGTCAGCTCGATGCCGCGGCGGATGTCCTTGCCGAACCACGGGTAGACGGGGCCGGTGTTGCCGCGGCCGAGCATGAGGTCGACGCGGCCGCCGGCGAGGTGCTGGAGCATCGCGTAGTCCTCGGCGAGCTTCACGGGGTCGTTCGTGGTGATGAGGGCCATCGCGGTGGAGAGCGTGATCCTCTCGGTCTTCGCCGCGAGGTAGCCGAGCGTGGTGGTGGGGGAGGAGGACCAGAACGGCGGATTGTGGTGCTCGCCCAGGGCGAAGACGTCGAGGCCGATCTCCTCCGCCTTCAGCGCGATCGCGAGGGTCGCCTGGATCTTCTCGGACTCGGACGGGGTCCGTCCGGTCGTGGGGTCGGTCGTGATGTCGCTGACCGTGAAGATGCCGAACTGCATCAGGCGCTCCTTCTGTCCTCCGGCCCGGTGGGGCCTGGTCCATGCGTTTGCATGTACATCCTCATTCAACCACGTGCGGCCGGATCTATTCCCGTGGATCCCCGGGCCTCCGCCGGCCTGTCGGAGGACGGCGCCGGTGCCGTGCCCGGACGTCGCCGACCCGCCCCGCTCGCCCCGCGGCCGCCCGAAACATCCCCGCAATACGCCCCGCACTAGAGTCGTGCCATGGGTGACCTCTTCGACGGATACGGGTCCCAGAAGGTCGAGCGGCCCGACACGGGCGCCACCCCCTGGGACGAGATGTTCGCCGACGTGGCGTCGACCGGAGGCCCCGACGGGGTCCGCGGCGCCTATCGCGACATCTACTCCTCGCTCGCGCGGATGACCCAGGAGGAGCTGCGCGGCCGCACCGACGCGCTCGCCTCCTCCTACCTCGCGCAGGGCGTCACCTTCGACTTCGCGGGGGAGGAGCGGCCGTTCCCGCTCGACGCCGTCCCCCGGGTGATCGAGCGCGCCGAGTGGAACGAGGTGCAGACCGGCATCAAGCAGCGGGTCCGTGCTCTCGAGGCGTTCCTCGCCGACGTCTACGGCCCGCAGAACGCCGTGGCCGACGGCGTCATCCCCGCCGGGCTCATCTCGAGCTCCAGCCACTTCCACCGGCAGGCCGCGGGCATCGTCCCCGCGAACGGCGTGCGGATCCAGGTGTCCGGGATCGACCTGATCCGCGATGAGAAGGGCGGCTGGCGGGTCCTCGAGGACAACGTCCGCGTGCCCTCCGGCGTCTCCTACGTCATCTCGAACCGCCGGGTGATGGCGCAGACGCTGCCCGAGCTGTTCGTCTCGATGCGGGTGCGCCCGGTCGGCGACTACCCGAACAAGCTGCTGCAGGCCCTCCGCGCCTCCGCCCCCGAGGGCGTCGACGACCCGACCGTGGTCGTGCTCACCCCGGGCGTCTACAACTCCGCCTACTTCGAGCACACCCTCCTCGCCCGCCTCATGGGCGTGGAGCTGGTCGAGGGCCGCGACCTGTTCTGCACGGGCGGCAAGGTGTTCATGCGCACCACCTCCGGCCCGACCCGGGTCGACGTGATCTACCGCCGCGTGGACGACGAGTTCCTCGATCCGCTGCAGTTCCGCGCCGACTCGATGCTCGGCTCGCCCGGGCTGATGCTCGCGGCCCGGCTCGGGAACGTCACGATCGCCAACGCGGTCGGCAACGGCGTCGCCGACGACAAGCTCGTCTACACCTACCTGCCCGACCTCATCCGCTACTACCTCTCGGAGGAGCCGGTGATCAAGAACGTCGACACGTGGCGGCTCGAGGACCCGGGAGCGCTCGAGGAGGTGCTCGACCGCCTCGACGAGCTCGTCGGTAAGCCGGTCGACGGCTCCGGCGGCCAGGGCCTGGTCGTGGGGTCGGCCTCCTCGGGGAAGGGGCTCGCGGAGCTGCGCTCCCGCCTCCAGGCCGACCCGCGCGGCTGGATCGCGCAGCCGGTCGTGCAGCTCTCCACCATCCCCACCCTCGTCGACGACGGGATGCGTCCCCGGCACGCCGACCTGCGGCCCTTCGCCGTGAACGACGGCACCGACGTCTGGGTGCTGCCCGGCGGCCTGACCCGCGTCGCGCTCCCGGAGGGGCAGCTCGTCGTCAACTCGTCGCAGGGCGGCGGATCGAAGGACACCTGGGTGGTCGGCCTCGAGGAGGCGCGCAGCGCCGAGCCCGAGGCGCGCGACATCCAGGCGCTCGTCGCCGAGCAGGCCGCTGTCACCAGCTCAATCCCGATCGTCTACCCGCTCAACCACACGCCCGACCACTCGCCGCAGGACGCACCGAACACCGACCAGGACCAGCAGCAGCAGCAGACGCTCGCGGCGGGGGAGGACGACTGATGCTCTCCCGGATCGCCGAGTCGCTGTTCTGGATCGGCCGCTACATCGAGCGGTCCGACGGCACCGCCCGCATCCTCGACGTCCACCTCCAGCTCCTGCTCGAGGACCCGTGGATCGACGAGGACACGGCCTGCCGCTCGCTCCTGTCGGTGATGGGCTCGACCCCGCCCGACGACATGCGCGAGATCACCCGCGCCGACGTGCTGGCGATCCTCGCGATCGACCGCACGAACCCCGCCTCGATCGCCTACTCGCTCGGCGCGGCCCGCGAGAACGCCCGCCGGGCGCGCGAGATCGTCTCGACCGAGCTCTGGGAGTGCCTCAACACCACGCGCACCCGGATGCCGCGCCGCGTCTCGGGCGAGCGGGTGTCGGAGTTCTTCAGCTGGGTGAGGGAGCGCTCCGCCCTCGCCGTCGGCATCATCGAGTCGGCGACCTCGCGCGACGAGGCCTGGCAGTTCTTCACGCTCGGCCGCTCGATCGAGCGCGCCGACATGACCGCCCGCCTGCTCGCCACCCGCTCGCTGACCGAGGCGAGCGGCCCCTCCTGGACCACGATCCTCCGCTCCTGCGGCGCCTACGAGGCGTACCTGCGCACCTACCGGGGCGTGCCGAGCGCGCGGAACGCGGCCGAGTTCCTCCTCCTGGACCGGCTGTTCCCGCGCTCGATCCTCTTCTCGGTCTCGCGGGCGGAGGCGTGCATGCGCGACATCGAGCCGCGCACCGGCCGCATCGGCCACTCCGGCGACGCGCAGCGCGTCCTCGGGCGGATCCGCAGCGAGCTGGAGTTCCGGCCGATCACCGACATCCTCGAGGACCTGCCGCGGCACATGGACAGCGTGCAGGAGGCGACCTCGGCCGCTTCCGAGGCGATCCGCCAGCGGTACTTCCCCACCAACGTCATGCCGAGCTGGATCGGGGAGGCGCTGTGAGCAGGCTGCGCATCAGGCACACCACGGGCTTCACCTACGCGGGGGACGTGGTCGCGTCCTACAACGAGGCGCGGATGCTCCCCGCCTCCTCGGACGGGCAGCTGGTGCTGTTCTCGAACCTCGACATCCGGCCGGTGACCTCGGTGCACGCCTACACCGACTACTGGGGCACCCGCGTCTCGTCGTTCGACGTGCTCGACGCCCACCGCGAGCTCTCGCTGACGGCGACCTCGCTCGTCGAGAGCCGGCCGGAGCAGCACCCCGACCAGCCGACCGGGTGGGATCAGCTGTCCGAGCAGGTCGAGACGCGCACCGAGTACGTGGAGCAGTCGAAGCGGACCCCCCGCACCGCGCCGCCGGAGGGCCTCTCGGCGATGGCGCGCTCGCTCGCGGACGAGGCGGCCGGACCGTGCGAGGCCGCGCTCACGATCGCCGAGACGATCGGCCGGGCGATGACCTACCGGCAGGGCGTCACCGGCGTGCACTCCACCGCGACGGAGTCGTGGACCGCGCGCGAGGGCGTCTGCCAGGACATCACGCACATCGTCCTCGGGGCGCTGCGCTCGGTGGGCATCCCGGCGCGCTACGTCTCGGGCTACCTGCACCCCAAGCCGCACGCCGAGATCGGCGAGACCGTGGTGGGGGAGTCGCACGCCTGGGTCGAGTGGTTCTGCGGAGGAGCGGGGCGCGGCTACGACCCGACGAACCTGATCGGGATCGGCGGCCGCCACGTCACCGTCGGCCGCGGCCGCGACTACAACGACATCGCGCCGCTGGGCGGGGTGTTCGCCGGGCCCCGCTCGTCGAAGCTCTTCGTCCGCGTCGAGATCACCCGCGAGGCCTGAGGGCGGGCGGCGGTCGCGCCCCGCGTCGGGGGCGACCCGTCGAGTGGGCGGTCCGCGGATCCGCCCGGCGTGCGGACCGGCCGACGGAGCCTAGGCGCGCGGGCGCAGCAGGGGGACTCCGCCGGTGGCGGGCAGAGCCTCCGGTCCGGGGGCCGCGAGCCGGGCGGCGCGGCGCAGGCGGAGGTGGAAGGCGAGTCCGATGGCGGCCGCCGCGATCCCGGAGGCGGCGCCGACCAGCATCGCCTGGCGCGGACCGTAGGCGTTCGCGACCCAGCCGATCAGCGGTGCGCCGATCGGGGTGCCGCCGACGAAGATGGCCATGTACAGCGCCATGACCCGGCCCCGCATCTCGGGGGCGGTCGAGAGCTGCACGTAGCCGTTGGCCGAGGTCATCAGCGTCTGCGCCGCGATGCCGACGAAGGGGAGCAGGATCGCGAACGCCCAGACCGTCGGCATGACGCCGGCCAGCGCGAGCGCGACGCCGAACGCCGCGGAGGCGCCGACGATGAGCCGGAGCCTCGGGCGGTCGCGGCGAGCCGAGAGGAGCGCCCCCAGCACCGAGCCGACGGCGATCGCGGAGGAGAGGAGGCCGAACTCGCTCGCCCCCATGTCGAACTCGACCGTCGCCATCGTCGAGGCGAAGATCGGGAAGTTCAGGCCGAAGGTGCCGATCAGGAACACGATCGCGAGCACCACGAGGATGTCCGGCCGCTTCGACACGTAGCGGAACCCCTCCAGCAGCGCACCCGGGCCGCGCGTGGCGCGCGGGGCGCTGCGGAGCTGGTCGCGGTGGAGTGCGCGCAGCGAGAGCAGGACGGCGAGGAAGCTCGCGGCGTTGAGGAGGAAGACCCAGCCGGAGCCGACCGCGGCGATGAGCACGCCCGCGAGGGCCGGTCCGATCATCCGCGCCGAGTTGAAGGAGGCCGAGTTCAGCGAGACGGCGTTGGTGAGGTCGCGCTCCTCGACCAGCGCCGAGACGAACGTCTGGCGCACGGGCGCGTCGATCGCCGCGGCGAAGCCGAGGAGCAGGGCGAAGAGGTAGACCATCCAGAGCTGGACGATCCCGGTCACGACGATGAGTCCCAGGCCGAGCCCGAGCGCGCCCATCGCGCCCTGGGTGGCCATCAGGAGCTTCCGCCGGTCGAAGCGGTCGGCGATGAAGCCGGAGAAGGGGACCATCACGAGCTGCGGTCCGAACTGCAGCGCCATGGTCACGCCGAGCGCCGTCGCGTCGTGGTCGGTCAGGTCGTTGATCACGATCCAGTCCTGGGCCGTGCGCTGCATCCAGGTGCCGACGTTCGAGACCATCGCGCCCGCGAACCAGATGCGGTAGTTCGGCACGGCGAGGGAGCGGAACATCGCGCTCATCGGTCGGCCACCGCGCGCAGGACCGCCGCCGCGTCGTGGAGCAGGCGCAGGTCCTCGGGAGGGAGTTCCTCGAGGCGCGCCACGAGCCACGCGTCGCGGCTGCGGCGCACGTCGAGCACCAGTGCGGTGCCGGCCCCGGTGGGGCGGATGCGGGTGACGCGGCCGTCGGCGGGGTCGGCCAGGCGCTCCGCGAGTCCTTCGTCGACCAGGCAGCCGACCGTGCGGGTCATCGAGGGCGGGCGGACCCGCTCCGCCTCGGCCAGCTCGCCGAGGGTCTTCGCGCCCTCGCGGTGCAGGAGCGCGAGCACGCTGAACTGCGGATCGCTGAGCTCGTGCTGGGCCTTCTCCTGCCGGAGCCGCCGTCCGAGCCGGCCGACCGCTGCCCGCACCTCGCCCGCGAGGGAGGTCAGCGGGAGATCGGTCTGCGGGGTGTCGGTCGGAGGGGTCTCGGTCTGCAGGGTCTCGGTCGATGGCACATAGTTAGCCTAACAAAAGAACCGCCGCTCAGGCGGAGGTCCGCGCGGTCCGCACCGCCCCGATGCTCGCGGCGACCACGAGCGCGATCCCGACGGCCTCGACGGCGCTGAGGCGCTGGCCGAGCACGAGGAAGCCCGAGAGCGCGGCCGCCCCGGGGGAGAGCGACATCAGGATCGAGAAGGTGGAGGAGCGCAGGCGCCGCAGCGCCAGCAGCTCCAGCGCGTAGGGCACCGCGGAGGAGAGCACCGCCACGGCGAGCCCGAGGAGCAGCACCGGCGGCACCACCAGGGCGGGTCCGGCGGAGGCGAGGCCGAACGGCAGCGACACGATCGCGCCGGCCGCCAGCGCCAGCGCGAGCCCGTCGATCCCCTGGAACCGCCCGCCGGTGCGGCCGGCGAAGACGATGTACGCGGCCCAGAGCACTGCGGCCCCCAGCGCGAAGCCGACGCCGACCGGGTCCAGCGCCGAGAAACCGCCCTGCGACAGGGTCACCACCCCGGCCAGCGCGAGCACCGCCCAGACCAGGCTCAGCACGCTCCTCCCGGCGATCACCGAGAGCGTCAGCGGCCCGAGCACCTCGAGGGTGACGGCGGCGCCCTGCGGGATCCGGGCGATGGCCTCGTAGTAGCAGGCGTTCATCCCGCCGAGGGCGAGACCGTAGGCGGCGACAGTGGCCCAGTCGCTCCGGCTGTGGCCGCGCAGCCGCGGACGGCAGACCAGGAGCAGCACGACGGCTGAGAACACCAGCCGGAGCGTGACGGTGCCGATCGGCCCCGCGGCGGGGAAGAGCAGCACGGCGAAGGACGCGCCCAGCTGCACGCTCGCGACAGACCCGAGCACCAGGCCGATCGAGCCCGCGCTCGCCGGGCGCCGCTCCGGAGCGGCCGTTGCGCTCAGCTGGAGCGCCGCTGCGTCTGGACGGGCGGGACGTTGTAGCCGAGCAGGCCGACGCCGGTCGCGTCCCAGCGCAACGTGGTCAGCGAGACGTTGTCGACCACCGGGAAGGTGTGCCGGTACGTCTCCGGGTTGATGCCGAGGTAGGCGCACAGCAGGAGGCGGATGAGCGTGCCGTGCGCGACGACGAGCACCCGGCCGTCGGGGTGCTCGCGGTGGATGCGCGCGAGTGAGGTGTTCGCGCGGGCGACGGCGTCGAGGCCGGACTCGCCGCCGGGCATCGGCTGGATGGCCGGCGCCGCGACCCACGCGTGGTACTCGTCCGGGAAGCGCTTCTCCATCTCGTCGGTGGTCAGCCCCTCACCGCGGCCGAAGTCGACCTCGACCAGCGCCGGGTCGGGCTGCAGCTCGAGGTGGGCCGCCCGCGCGGCGGGCACGGCGGTGCGCACGGCCCGGACCAGGGTGGAGGAGTACACCGCCTCGAGGTCGGCGTCGACGGCCCAGGCGGCCAGAGTCGCCGCCTGGTCCTGGCCCCGGGGGGTCAGCGCGATGTCGGAGGAGCCCGCGAAGCGGTTCTCGGAGTGCCAGACAGTCTCTCCGTGCCGGGCGAGGATCAGGGTCGTCACCCCCTGAGCCTACCGACCGTGCGGGCCAGTGGGCCCCGCGCTCACGCGGCGGGGACGCCGTAGTGCGCGTCGACCATCACCGGGAGATGGTCCGAGACGCCCTGGGGCAGCGTGGAGACCCGCTCGATCCGCACGGAGTCGCTGATCGCGAAGTCGAAGTGGCCGCTGAAGTAGCGGTAGCGCGCGTAGGTGGGGGAGTCGCTCCGCGAGACCAGGTAGCCGTTCCGGGTCATCCGGCGGTCGAGTCCGCGGAAGAACCACGGGTAGTTGTAGTCGCCGACCATCAGGGAGGGGGTGTCCGGCGCGTACTCGCGCAGCCGGTTCAGCGCCTCGTCGATCTGCTTGCGGCGCAGGGCGTTGCCGGCCGAGAGCGGGGCGGCGTGGAAGGAGGAGACGGCGATCGATCCGCCGTCGCGGTCGTCGAGGCGGACGGCCAGCAGGCGCTCGTGAGCGGGGGACAGCACGCGGTCGTGCATGGACTTGCTGAGCTCGAACGCGGCGCTGCCGGAGAGTTCGAAGCGGTCCTGCGAGTAGTAGACGGCCAGGCCCAGGCGGTTGCGGGCTGTGACGGACGCGAGCCGGAGCGAGCCCACCTCCTGCGGCAGCTTCGTGGTGTCGCACTCCTGCAGGCACAGCACGTCGATGTCGTGGCGGGCGGCGAGGGGGGCGATCTCGGCGTGCGCTCGGTGCTCCCGGAGGTTGTAGGAGATCACGCGGAGGGCGCGTTCGGTCGGCTGCATTTCGCCAGTGTAGGGCGCGCCGACCGAGCGCCGGCCGACCCTCCGGCGAACACGGAGGGACCTCCTCGGAACGCGGTCGGAACGTTCGCCGACCGGCCGGGGAGGTCCCTCGCGGAGCCGTGTCAGTGCTGCTCGGTGCCCGAGGCGTCGGTCTCGGCGTCGGTGCCGTGGACGCCGTCGGTGGGGCCCCAGTCGGGCAGCGGGGGGTTCTGCTCCTCGCCGTCGGCGCCGACGCCGTCGGCCAGGGGGGAGGCCGCGCCGCCGACCTCGTCGAGGCCCGCGGAGGTGCCGGTCTCGGTGGCGGGGTCGGGCGTGCGCGCGCCGTCGGTCGTGTCGGTGCCGTCGGTCGTGTCGGTGGGGGTGGGCTCGATGTCGTAGTCGGAGCTGCTCATGTCCCGACGCTACGACTCCACCGCCCGCGGGGGCACCCCCTTGCGCTCCCGCGAACGACGGAGGCCCCCCGCACCGGGAAGGTGCGAGGGGCCTCCGAAGGGGGAGTGCTCAGCGTCCGTAGGCGGAGGCGGCGGGGCAGTCGAACGGGTCGCCGCCGGCCGACAGGCCGACCTTGTTGAGGTAGCGGACGACGATCGCGTACGACTCCATCAACGAGGTCTCGGTGTAGGGGATCTGGTGGGTGGTGCAGTACTCCTTGGCGATGACCTGCGCACGGCGCAGCGCCGGGCGGGGCATGTTCGGGAAGAGGTGGTGCTCCACCTGGTAGTTGAGGCCGCCCATGTAGAGGTCGGTGAACCAGGTGCTGCGGATGCTGCGCGAGGTGAGGACCTGGCGGCGGAGGAAGTCGACGCGCGCCTCCTTCGGCAGCAGCGGCATGCCCTTGTGGTTCGGCGCGAACGAGGCGCCCATGTAGAGGCCGAAGACGCCCAGCTGCACGCCGACGAAGGCGAACGCCATGCCGAGGGGGAGGGCCCAGAAGACGACGGCGAGGTAGAGGCCGACGCGGGTGACGAGCATGGTGATCTCGACCCAGCGCTTGTCGACCTTGCCCTTGCCGAACACGGTGCGGAAGCCGTGCAGGTGCAGGTTGAGGCCCTCGAGCAGCAGGAGCGGGAAGAACGCGTAGCCCTGGCGGCGGGTGAGCCAGGCGTAGAGGCCGCGCGAGCGGGCCGCGTCCTCGGCGGTGAAGGAGACGACGTCGCGCTCGATGTCCGGGTCCTTGCCCAGCACGTTCGGGTTCGCGTGGTGGCGGCTGTGCTTGGTCATCCACCAGGAGTAGCTGATGCCGACGAAGAGGTTCGCGAGGGTGCGCCCGGCGACGTCGTTGGCCCTGCCGGACTCGAACACCTGGCGGTGCGAGGCCTCGTGGGCGAGGAAGGCGAACTGCGTCAGCACGATGCCGAGGGCGGCGGCGAGCAGGAGCTGGAACCAGGAGTCGCCCAGCAGGACGAAGCCGGTGACGATGCCGCCGAGCGCGAGGACCAGCGCGCCGAACATCGTGTAGTAGAAGCCGGTGCGGCGGCGGAGGAGCCCCGCGTCGCGGACCGTGCTGAGGAGACCGGAGTACTCGGTCGTCGGGTTGACGCGGCCGTCGGCGCGGGGGCGGGTGCGGACGACGCGGGGGGCGCCTCCGGTGACGGACGTGGTGGTGGGGGTGCTCATCGGCGCCTCGCTCTTCGTGGTGACCGTCGGCGTCGACGGTCTCTCGGCGAGCGATCCCGACGGGGGCGGTCCGCTCATGGTTCACCGCGTCGGTAGGGGCCGGACGCGGCATCAGGGCGACCGGGGTCAAGGGCAACCTGGTGTGAACACTACGGGGACGGCGGCGGCACCGCACCATGGCGATTGCCAGCCTTCGCTCCGCGCGTGTCGGGAAGGGGGAGTGCGCCTCCGGCAGGACCGCCGGAGGCGCACGGGCTCAGGAGCCGATCGAGTCCTGCGGGCGGCCGGACTTGAGCGCGGCGAGGCGCGCCTCCACCTCGGTCATCTCACCGAGGTCCTCGAGCGACTCGAACTGCGCGTCCAGGCTCGAGGAGGCGAGCTCCTCCGCGCCACGGACGCGCGCCTCCTCGCGGCGGATCTTCTGCTCGAAACGGCTCACCTCGCTCGTCGGGTCCATCAGGTCGATGCTCTTCACGGCGTCCTGGACCTGGCTCTGCGCCTCGACGGTCTTCGAGCGTGCGATCAGCTCGTCGCGCTTGCTCGAGAGCTGCTGCAGCTTCTCGCGCATCTGGTTCAGGCCCGACTTGAGCTTGTCGACGACCTCGGTCTGCGAGGCGATGGTCGGCTCGGCGTCCTTCGCCTCCTTCTCGGACTGGATCTGGCGCTGCAGAGCGACCTTGGCCAGCGCGTCGAACTTGTCGGCGTCGCCGGCGCTCCCGCCGGTGCGCAGCTCGTCGGCCTTGCGGCTCGCGGCGAGGGCCTTGCCGCCCCACTCCTGGGCGTTCTGCACGTCCTCGCGGTAGTCGTCCTCGAGCAGGCGCAGGTTGCCGATCGTGGTGGCGATCGCCGCCTCGGCGTCGCGGATGCTGTCGGTGTAGTCGCGGACCATCTGGGCGAGCATCTTCTGCGGGTCCTCGGCCTGGTCGAGGAGCGCGTTGATGTTGGCCTTCGCGAGCTGCGCGATGCGGCCGAAGATCGACTGTCTCTGAGCCATGGGTGTCTCTCCTTGCGTCGTGGGTGGTGCCGGATGTCGGAGGTGGTGCCGGAGTCGTGGGGGAGGTGGTGGTCGTCGGTCGTGCGCGGATGCCCGGGGGCGCTCAGAAGCGACCGCCGCCTCCACGGCGTCCGCCTCCGCCGCTGCTGCGCCCGCCGCCGAAGCCGCCGCCGCCGGAGCGCCGGGACGAGCCGCCGCCGCCGAAGCCGCCGCTGAACCCGCCTCCGCCGAAGCCGCCCGAGCGGTAGCCGCTGCGGCGTCCGCCTCCCAGGAGCGACTCGACCAGGATCCCGCCGAGGAACGCGCCGGTCGTGTCGCCTCCGTAGGGGCTGCCGACGGCGTTCGGGGCGGAGTAGGAGCCGGCGTCGGCCCGCGCCCGCTCGAGCGCCTGCTGGGCGAGCTGCGAAGCGCGCTGGGCGGAGGCGAGAGCCTCGCGGGGGTCGGTGGCGGCGATGCGCTCGGCGTACTCGGCCGAGCGGGCGGCCTCGGCGACGCGGGTGCGCGCCTCCGAGCCGACCGCGCCGCGGCGGGCCGCGATGAAGTCCTCGGCGGCCGAGACGCGGCTGCGGGCGGAGGTGAGCTCGGCGCCGAGGGCGGCCCGCTCGCGCTCGCGCTGGGCCTGCGCGTCGCGGAACCCGCCGACGGCGGCATCGATCGTGGCGTCGGCGGCGGTGAGCGCCTCGAGCAGGGCGAGCGGGTCGTTCGGCCGCACGGAGGCGGCGCGCTCGACGTCGTCGAGGGCGGCCTCGGTCGAGGCGACCGCCGCGGCGACGTTCTGCGCCTGGGCCGCGGACTCCGCGTCCTGGGAGGCGGCGAGCGCTCGTCCCTGCGCCACGTCGGCGCGGATCTCGGCGATGCGGCCGGCGAGCGACGCCTCCGCCTTCTGCAGCTCGTCACCCCTCGTCGCCACCGCGTCGACGAGTCCGGAGGCCTGCTCGGCGGCCTGCTGCCCGGCGCGCAGCAGCACGGCGGCGCGGCCGGAGTCGCCGGCCTGTATCGCCTGCTGGGCGCCGGCGAGCTGGTCGCGGGTGAAGCGGAGGCGGTCCTCGGCCTGGTCGGCGTCGTCGCCCACGTCGTCGATCGCGGTCGGCGCGTAGCGGGAGGCGAGCTCGGCGAGGCGGGCGCGGGCCGAGGGGAGGCGGTCGCCGACCTCGGCGGCGCGGACCGTGAGCGCGGCGGCGACCTGCGGCGCGTTCTTCTCGAGGTCGCGCAGCTCCTCGAACGCACTCGCGCGCTCGTCGAGCGTCTGCTCGGCGTCGGCGCAGAGCTGGAGGATGCGCTGGTAGCCGTCGCGGCGCTCCTGATCGGTCTCCGGCTCGGCGTCGTCGAGACGCTGCTGCAGGCTGAAGGCCTCGCCGAGCAGGCGCTTCGCGGTGACGAGCGCCTCGCGGAACGCGCCGGTCGCGTCGGCGCCGAACTGCGCCTCCGCGAAGCCGACCTCCTGCTCGCTGGTGCGGACGGCGTCGTCGGCGTGGACGAGGGCCGACCCGGCACGGGTGGCGAGCTCGTCGATCGAGGCCTCCACCGCCTCCTGGGCGCGGCGCTTCCGCGCGCGGCGGACGAGCAGCAGCACCACGAGGCCGATGACGACGAGGGCCGCGAGCACGCCGAGCGCGATCAGCAGCCCCGAGCCGAGGGACTCGCCGGCGCTGGGCGCGTCGAGGCGCTGCCCGATCCCGTCGGCGGCGGCCACCGCGGCTCCGGCCCAGTCGCCGTCGGCGAGCCTCGGCTCGATGTCGTCGGACTGGAGCGAGGAGACCTGCGCGTCGTCGAGGGCGAAGCCCTGCGCGACCGACACCTGGTACTGACGGGCGTCGACCGCGACGGCCAGGAGGACGTCGTCGGTGCCCAGTCCGTTGCGGGTCGCGGTCTCGTCCGCCCACGCGGCGCGGTCGGACGGATCGGTGAAGGAGTCGACGAAGGCGACGAACAGCTGCACGCGGTGCTGGTCGTAGAGGGCCCGCGAGGCCTGCTCGATCTCGGCGGTCTCTCCGGAGCTCAGCACCCCGACCGAGTCGAGGACGGTGGAGGAGGAGAAGGAGACGGGCGATTCGGCCGTCGCCGCGGTCGCGGGGACCAGCGCGAGGACCGCGGCGATCAGGAGGGCCGCGAGCGCCGGCAGCAGCCGGAAGCTCACGGGGTGGTGGGGTCTCGCCGGCATCGCGCACACTCCTTCGTCGTCGCCTCCCGAGTGTAGACAGCCCCGGTGTCCGAGCAGGGGTCGGGAGGCGGCAGGCCGTCGACCGCGTGCCCGGGGCGCGGGGGATGGGAGAACGCCGGGAGGAGGAATGACCGTGCTCCGCTCGCGGTTGCTGCCCGGAGTGCGCCGCAGGTGCACGTGCCTCCCCCCTCAGGGCAGCCCCCTGAGACAGCTCCGTAGAAAGGCGATCCCGTGGATCCGTTCTCCCCCCTCACCGCCGGCGACCTCGACCTCCCCAACCGCATCGTCCTGGCACCGATGACGCGACTGCGCTCCGACGAGCAGGGCGTGCCCGGCGCGATCGTCGCCGAGTACTACGCCCAGCGCGCGAGCATGGGCCTGCTGATCAGCGAGGGCGTCTTCCCCAGCGCCGAGTCCAAGGGCTACGCCGGGCAGCCCGGCATCGAGACCGACGCGCAGGCCGCGGGCTGGCGCGCCGTCGCCGACGCCGTGCACGCCGCGGGCGGGCGCATCGTCATGCAGCTGATGAACGCGGGCCGCGTCTCGCACACCGAGATCACCGGCACCGACCGCATCGTCGCCCCGAGCGCCGTCGCCATCGACGGAGAGGTGCACACCCCCTCCGGCAAGAAGCCCTTCCCGGTGCCGCACGCGCTGACCACCGAGGAGCTGGCGACCGTCCGCGACGAGTTCGTCGCCGCCGCCCGCCGCGCGACCGACGCCGGCGTCGACGGAGTCGAGGTGCACGGCGCCAACGGCTACCTGCTGCACGAGTTCCTCTCGCCCGTCTCCAACGTGCGCACCGACCAGTACGGCGGGACCCCGGCCGAGCGCGCCGCGTTCCCGCTCGAGGTCACCCGCGCGATCGTCGACGAGGTCGGAGCGGGCCGCGTCGGCATCCGCCTCTCGCCGGCCCACAACATCCAGGACGTCGTCGAGACCGACGGCGACGACGTGCGCGCCACCTACGAGGCCGTCGTCGACGGGCTCGCCCCGCTCGGCCTGGCCTACCTCAGCGTCCTGCACGCCGAGCCCGCCGGCGAGCTGGTCCAGGACCTCCGCTCGCGCTTCGACGGCGTCTTCATCGCCAACAGCGGCTTCGGCTCGCCGACCAGCCGCGAGGAGGCGACCGAGCTGATCAGCGAGGGCCACGCCGACGCCGTGGCCGTCGGCCGCCCGGCGATCGCCAACCCCGACCTGGTCGAGCGCTGGCAGGGCGGGCACCCCGAGAACGAGGTCGTCCAGGAGACGGTCTACGGCGGAGGAGCCGAGGGCTACACCGACTACGCGCCCCTCTCGGCGTAGTCGCGACTCACGCGGAAGGCCCGCTCCCTCGAGGGGGAGCGGGCCTTCCGCGTACCGGGGGGATCAGCTCTCGCTGCCCCGGCTCTTCAGCTCGGACTCGATGCGGGCGTCCTGCTCGGGCGAGAGCTCGTGGTCCTCGTCCTCCGGGTCGGCCGTCTCGCCGACGCGGCCCTCGCCGAGGGCGTGGATCGAGGTGATCTCGTCCTCGAGCGCGGCGTCGCGGTCGTGCTCGCTCACGAGCCGGTCTCGATCTCCCCGGCGGAGACGGCCTCGGCGTACTTGCGGAGGTCCGGGCCGGGCTCGAAGTCGATGAAGCGGTCCTTGAGGCGCGCGTTCAGCTCCGCGAACACGTCCTCCCAGGGCTCGCCCTTCTGGCTCGTCGCGAGGTCGAGCACCGCCTCGCGGAGGACCCTGTCCGAGTCCTCGAGGATCTTGTCGCGGGCTTCGTCGTTCCAGCGGATGTCCTGTGCGTCCATGCTCCGACCGTAGGCGCGGGGCCGGGGCGCCCCAAGGACTTGCGGGCGGGGGGCGGGAGGCGTAGGAGCCCCCGCCGCTCCGCGCTCAGGAGAGCGCCGGTAGCACCTCGCGCTCGAACAGCTCGATGCCGGACCGGTCGTAGGCGGCGTCCGGGAAGTAGAGGATGCCGTAGTCCATCCCGCGCGACTGCATGCCGGCGAGGCGGTCGACGATCTGCGCGGGAGTGCCGACCGCGAGCGCGTCGGGGCTGCGGTACTCGGCGACGAAGGACGCCGCTCCCTCCGCGCCGAGGTACGGGACCACGCGCTCCTCGAGACGCTGCAGCGCCGCCTCGACCTCCGCCTCCGTCTCGCCGATCACGACGTTGTAGTTCGAGCTCCGGGTGATCGCCGAGAAGTCGGTGCCCAGGCGCTCGCAGTGCCCGCGGAGGACCGAGCTCTTGTGGTCGAACGCCTCCGGGGTCCCGGCGAAGTTCGTGTACTGCGCGTACTGGGCCGCGATCCGCAGCGTGACCTTCTCGCCGCCGCCGGCGACCCACAGCGGGATGCCGCCCTCCTGCAGGGGCAGCGGCCGGTTCTGCGCGCCGTCCACCTGGTAGTAGCGGCCGTCGAGGGTCGCGGACCCGGTCGTCCAGGCCTGCTGCAGGATCTGCACTCCCTCGTCGAGCCGGCCCAGCCGCTCGGCGATCGGCGGGAAGCCGTAGCCGTACGCGCGCCACTCGTGCTCGTACCAGCCGCCGCCGATGCCCATCTCGACCCGCCCGCCCGAGACGATGTCGACGGTCGTCGCGACCTTGGCGAGGTAGGCAGGATTCCGGTAGCCCATGCAGGTGCACATCTGGCCCAGCCGCACGCGCGACGTGGTGGCGCCGAACGCGCTCATCAGCGACCACGCCTCGTGCGTCGCCTCCTCCGTCACCTGCGGGACGGTGTGGAAGTGGTCGTAGACCCAGATCGACTCCCAGGCGCCGTCGTCGGCGTGCCGGGCGAGGTCGCTCATGGTGCGCCACTGGTCGGCGGCCGGGACGCCGACGAGGTCGTGGCGCCAGCCCTGGGGGATGAAGAGTCCGAATCGCATGCCGCCGACCCTAGGGCGGCCCGGCCACCGAGGTCGAGGGGGTCGCGGTGCTCGCGTACGCTTCCGACCGATGCTGACCTTCACAGAGGATCTCGGACTCCCCGTCCTCGCGCTGATGATCCTCGCCGCCTTCGCGGCCGGCTGGATCGACGCGGTCGTGGGCGGCGGCGGACTCCTCCAGCTCCCCGCCCTGCTCCTCGTGCCGGGGATCTCGCCCGTGCAGGCGCTCGCCACGAACAAGCTGGCCTCGATCTTCGGCACGACCACCAGCGCGATCACCTACTACCGGCGCGCGAAGCCCGATCTGCGCACCGCACTGCCGATGGCGGCAGTCGCCCTCGCGGGCAGCTACGGAGGCGCGACGCTCGCCGGCCTCCTCCCGGCCGCGGTGTTCAAGCCGATCATCGTCGTCGCGCTGATCGTGGTCGCCGTCGTGACGATCGCCCGCCCGGCACTGGGCAGCGTCACGGTGCTCAAGCACGCGGGCCGGCGCCACCTCGTCACCGCGGCCGTGCTGGGACTCCTGATCGGCTTCTACGACGGCCTGATCGGACCGGGCACCGGCACCTTCCTGATCATCGCCCTGATCACCGCGCTGGGCTACGACTTCCTGCTCGCCAGCGCCAAGGCGAAGATCGTCAACGTCGCGACCAACCTCGGCGCCCTGCTCTACTTCGTGCCGGGCGGGCACGTGATCTGGCTGCTGGGCCTCCTGATGGGCGCCGCCAACGTGGCGGGCGCGTACCTCGGCTCGCGGATGGCCGTCGCTCGTGGCAGCCGCTTCATCCGGGTCGCGTTCCTCGTCGTGGTCGGCGCCCTCATCCTCAAGGTCGGCTCCGACGTCTGGACCGAGAACCTGGCGCCGCTGCTGCGCTAGCGCGGGCTGCGGGACCGAGCCGCGGAACGAGGACGGGACCCCCGCCGCAGCAGAAGGTCCCGTCCTCGTTCCGATCGCTCGGCGCTCCGCTCCGCCGACCTCAGACGAAGGGGATCGAGCCGACCAGTACGCCGACGGCGAGCATGACCAGCGAGACGACGACCGCTCGCCACAGCACCTTGCGGTGGTGGTCGCCGAGGTTCACCGCGGCGAGGGAGACGAGCAGGAGGATCGCCGGGACCAGCGGGCTCTGGAGGTGCACCGGCTGCCCGGTGATGGAGGCGCGCGCCATCTCGACCGGCGAGATGCCGTAGTTCGCCGCGCTCTCGGAGAGCACGGGGAGGATGCCGTAGTAGAACGCGTCGTTCGACATGAAGAAGGTCATCGGGATGCTGAGCACGCCGGTGATCACGGCGAGGAACGGGCCGAGCGCCGGCGGGATCACCGCGACGACCCACTCCGCCATGGCGTCGACCATGCCGGTGCCGTTGAGGACGCCGATCAGCACGCCGGCCGCCAGCACCATCGACACGACGCCCACGATGCTCGGCGCGTGCTTGACGATCTCGGCCGCCTGGTCCTTCATCTTCGGGAAGTTGATCAGGAGGGCGACCGCGGAGCCGACCATGAACACGTAGGGCAGCGGCAGGATGTCGGCGACCAGCAGCGTCATCACCGCGAGGGTCAGGACCAGGTTCACCCAGATCAGCTTCGGGCGCAGCGTCTCGCGCTCGGGGTCGAGCATCGTGTCGGCCATCGCGGTGTCGGCGTCGTCGGCCTGCACGCGGGCGGCGACCGCCACCTGGGCTCCGCGCAGGGCCTGAGGGCCGCGGAGGAAGGAGAAGCGCTCCCGGGCGACGGTGCGGATGCCCCCGGTCAGGGCCGCGAGGCCGCCGGTGCGGGCGCCGCCCGAGCGGGAGGAGGAGCCGCGGCCGGCGCCGACGAGCTCCTGCTCGAGCATCGGCTCGGCCAGCGCGAGCGAGCCGAGGCGGCGGCGCTCGCCGAGCCCGAGGAACCAGGCGAAGACGAGCGTGACGGCCAGGCCCACCGCGAGCGAGGGGAGCATCGGCACGAAGATCTCGCTCGGCGAGACCTGGAGGGCCGCGGCGGCGCGCACCGTCGGGCCGCCCCAGGAGACGATGTTGAGCTTGACGTTGGCCAGGCCCGCGACGCAGGTCAGCACGACCGGGTTCATCCCCAGGCGCAGGTAGATCGGGAGCATCGCGGCGGTGGTGACGATGAAGGTGGTCGAGCCGTCGCCGTCGAGCGAGACCGCACCCGCGAGCAGCGCCGTGCCGAGCACGACCTTCGCCGGGTCGTCGCCGAGCGCGCGGACGATGAAGCGGATCAGCGGGTCGAAGAGCCCGACGTCGATCATGATCCCGAAGTACATGATCGCGAACATCAGCAGCGCGGCCGTGGGCGCGAGGCTGCCGATCGCCTCGAGGACCATGTCGCCGATGCCGAGGCCGGCGCCCGCGAAGAGGCCGAAGATCGTCGGCACGACGATCAGGGCGACCATCGGCGTCAGCCGCTTGGTCATGATCAGGGCCATGAAGGCCAGGATCATGGTGAAACCGAGTACTACCAACACAGCTGACTCCTTCGTCCAGTGCCTCCGCCCGCGCTCGGCGGGAGAGCCGGCCGGGAGATGGTGGAAACCCTAGGCAGCTCCGCGTCCGGCGCCGGGGTATCGCTCATTACGGCGACATCTGCGCATAGTGTGGCTTCTGCGCATTCTGCGCACGACGACGGCGAGGAGGCCCCGATGCGCTTCGCGACCCACGTCCTGGTCCTGCAGCTCGCCACGGTGTCGGCCGCCGTGCTGGTCTGCGCGGGGCTCGTCACCGCGCTCAGCGTCCAGCAGCTGCGCGGCGAGGCGGAGGGCACGGCGCTCGCCATCGCCCGCACCGTCGCCGAGGATCCCGACGTGCGCGACGCGGTCGCCGCGTCCTCCGCCGTGCCCGGCGCGCCCGCCGCCTCGGAGCTGCGCGGCGGACCGCTCGAGGACGTCGCCGCCGCCGTCGAGCAGCGCACCGGCGCGCTCTTCGTCGTGATCACCGACGATCAGGGCATCCGCCTCGCCCACCCCGACGAGGACCGCCTCGGCGAGCGGGTCTCGACCAGCCCCGACGAGGCGCTCGCCGGGCGCGAGAGCGTCTCGTGGGGCACCGGCACGCTCGGCGAGTCGGCACGGGCGAAGGTCCCGGTCTTCGCCGAGGGGGAGCAGCGGGTCGTCGGCGAGGTCAGCATCGGCTTCGCGCGCTCCAGCGTCTTCACCGACCTGCCGACCGCGCTGCTCGGCGTCCTCGCCGCGGCGCTCGCCGGCCTGGTGCTCGCCGCCGTCGCCTCCGTCTTCATCCGCCGCCGCCTACTGCGCCTGACGCTCGGCCTCGCCCCGGAGGAGCTCACCTCGCTCGTGCAGGACCAGGCCGCCGTGCTCGACGGGGTCGACGAGGGCGTGCTCGCGCTCGACCGCGACGGGCGCGTCGGCGTCTGCAATGCGCGGGCCGCCGCGATCCTCGGCTCCGACGACCCGACCGGGCGGGCGCTGCACGGGCGGCCGCTCGCGGAGCTCGACCTGCCCGTTCCGCTGGCCGACGCGATCGGCGCCGCGCTGCACTCCGTCGAGCCGCCCCGCCCCGGAGGCGAGGAGGGCTTCGTCGTCCGCTCCCGCATCGTCTACGTCGACATCCGCCGGGTGACCCGCGGCGACCGCGACCTGGGCGTGGTGGTGGTGCTGCGCGACCGCACCGACCTCGCCGCGCTGAGCCGGCGCCTCGACGCGGTCGGCGCGATGACCAACGCGCTCCGGGTGCAGCGGCACGAGTTCGCCAACCGCCTGCACGTGGTCGCGGGCCTGCTGGATGCGGGGCGGACCGCGTCGGCGCGCGACTACCTCGACGAGGTGCTGACCCGCGGCCCGCTCAAGTACCCGGTGCAGCACGCCGACCGGCTGCAGGAGCCGTACCTCCAGGCGCTCGTCGGGGCGAAGGGGATCGAGGCGGCCGAGCGCGGTGTGCTGCTGACGCTCGGCGAGGAGACGCTGGTACGCGGCACCGTCGTCGAGCCGGAGGACGTCGCCACGGTGGTCGGGAACCTGGTGGACAACGCGGTGCGCGCGGCGGTCGAGGGGCGGCGCGACGTGCGCTTCGTCGAGGTCGAGCTGCTCGACGACGGCGACGCTCTCTTCGTGACGGTCGCCGACTCGGGCGACGGAGTGCTCGATCCGGACTCGCTGTTCGACCGGGCCGGCGCGGGCGACCCCGTCGAGGACGACGGTCGCGTGCACGGCCGCGGCTTCGGCCTGCCGCTCTGCCGCGAGGTGGCCGCCCGGCGCGGCGGCGAGGTCTGGCTGGCGGACGCCGGCGGAGCGGAGTCGGGGGCCGTGCTGTGCGAGCGCCTCCGCGGAGCGGTGCTGCCGCCGGAGCAGGACGGGGACAGGTCATGAGCGCGGACACGGCGCGGGAGCGCACGGTGCTGGTGGTGGACGACGACTTCCGGGTCGCGCAGCTGCACGCGGACCTGGTCGAGGCGCGGCAGGGGCTGACGGCCCTTCCTCCGGTGCACACGGCGCGCGCGGCGCGGGCGGCCGTCGCCGAGCACGCGCCCGATCTCCTGCTGCTCGACGTGCACCTGCCGGACCAGAGCGGGATCGCGCTGCTCCGCGAGCTCGACACCGACGCGTTCGTCGTCAGCGCCGCCTCCGACGGGGCGACGGTGCGGCGCGCGCTGCACGCGGGAGCGCTCGGGTACCTCATCAAGCCGTTCGAGGCGCGCCTGCTCGGCGAGCGCCTCGACGCGTACGTGCGGTTCCGGAACGTGCTGCGGGAGGACCGCGCGGCCGATCAGGAGGCGGTGGAGCGGGCGCTGCGCATCCTGCACTCGGGCGACGCGACCGCCGCGCAGCCCTCGCGCTCGGCGACCGAGCAGCTCGTCCTGGCGCGCCTGGCCGAGTCGGGCGCGGAGCTGTCGGCCCGCGAGGTGGCCGAGCGCGCCGGCATCTCGCGCGCCACCGCCCAGCGCTACCTCTCGGGTCTCGCGGGCCGCGGCCTCGTCGAGATGACCCTCAGCTACGGCACCACCGGCCGCCCGGAGCACCGCTACCGCGCCCGCTGACCCTCCGCGAGCGGAGTCCGCGCTCGAGCCGGCGGGACGTTCTCGGCGGTCGGGACCCGCTCTCGGGGACCTGAGCGCCTAGGGGAGCTGCCTGCGGGGCACCGGCGTGCGGGGCTCGGTCGAGCCGAACGGGGGATCCGCGTGTCAGCGGATCCTCCTAGGCGGTCGGGACCCGCTCTCGGGAACCCGACCGCCCGTGGGAGCCGACTGCGGTGCGCCGCCCTGCGGCGCACGAGACGGCCCGTCGAACGAGCGATCCGCGTGTCAGCGGATCGTCCTAGGCGGTCGGGACCCGCTCTCGGGAAATCGACCGCCTAGGAGAGCCGCCCGCGGTGCGCCGCCCCGCGGCGCACGAGACGACTCAGTGCGTCGCGTCGACGTCCGCGCCCGCGGCCTCGGCCACGCGGCGGCGCTCGGCGGCCTCGGCGGCCATGCGACGGCCCTTGGGGCTGACGAGGGAGGCGATCACCGTGATCACGAGGACGCCGATGATGACCGAGAGCGACAGTCCGGTGCCGATCTCGAAGACCTCCACGTGCTCGCCGTTGTTGATGAACGGCAGGTTGTTCTCGTGGAGCGCGTGCAGGATCAGCTTCACGCCGATGAAGGCGAGGATCGCGGCGAGGCCGATGCTGAGGTAGACGAGGCGGTCGAGCAGACCGTCGATGAGGAAGTACAGCTGGCGCAGGCCCAGAAGCGAGAACGCGGTCGCCGTGAAGACGAGGTACACGTCGCTGGTGAGGCCGAAGAGCGCCGGCACGCTGTCGAGGGCGAACAGGATGTCCGTTCCGCCGATCGCCGCCATGACGAGGATCATCGGCGTGAGGACCTTCTTGCCGTCGATGTGCGTGTAGAACTTGTCGCCGTCGTACTGGTCGCTCGTCTTGAAGATCCGCTTGGCCAGGCGCACCATCACGTTGTCGCTGGAGTGGTCGTCGCCCGGCTTGACCAGGTTGAACGCGGTCAGCAGGAGGATCAGGCCGAAGATGTAGAAGACCCAGGCGAACGAGTTGATCAGTGCGGCGCCGAGGAAGATGAAGCCGGTGCGGGCGATCAGCGCGAAGACGATGCCGAAGAGGAGCACCTTCTGCTGGTCGGCGCGGGGCACCTTGAAGCTCGCCATGATGATGAGGAAGACGAACAGGTTGTCGACCGAGAGGGCCTTCTCGGTGATGTACCCCGCGAAGTACTCCGATCCGGGCGTCGCTCCGCCGAAGACGAGGACGCCGAGCCCGAAGAGCACGGCGATGCCGACGTAGAGCGCCGACCAGATCGACGACTCCTTCAGCGTGGGCTCGTGGGCCTTCCGGACGTGGAAGAAGAAGTCGAAGAGCAGGAGCAGGACGATGAAGACGATCGTCAGGGTCCAGATCAGGGGCGATACGGTCATGAAGGGGCTGGCCTCGCTCGTGAAGGGGGGTCGGGGGACGGTCGCGGGGGTCGCTCGTCAAGGGAAAAGGTAGCGAGGCACCGTGACGAGCAGGGTGCCCGCCGATGGATCGTGAGTATCTTCTCAGTTCTCCGCGCGTCCCTCGCGCCCAGCGGCCGGAGCGCCACACTGGTCACCATGACCGGCGCCGCTGTCGACAGGACCTTCCAGGACGCCTCCGGCGTCGTCATCCACTACCGCTGGTGGCCGCACCCCTCGCCCCGCGCGATCGTGCAGCTGGCCCACGGGGTCGGCGAGCACTCGGGGCGCTACGTCGAGCTGGCGGAGGCGCTGGTCGCCGCCGGGTACGCGGTCGCGGCGGACGACCACCGCGGGCACGGCCGGACCGGCCTCGAGCAGCACGGCGGCGACTCCTCCCGGCTCGGACTGCTGGGGCCGGGCGGCCTGCGCGCGACCGAGGCGGCGATCCTCCGGCTGACGGAGCTGCTCGCGGAGGAGAGCCCGGGAGTGCCGATCGTGCTGCTCGGCCACTCCTGGGGGTCGCTCATGGCGCAGCGGATCGTCGACCACCACTCCGCCGCCTATGCCGCGCTCGTGCTGAGCGGCACGGCCTACCGCCTCCCCGGGCACATGAACGCGGGCGACCTGGCGAAGCGGCACCGCGTCGCCGGCGGCCTCGGCCTCGAGTGGCTCTCCCGCGACCCGGAGGTCTGGCAGCGGTTCCACGACGACCCCCTCACCTTCACCACGCCGCTCGCGAAGCGGATCGGGCTGGTCGAGACCCTGCGGCTGGTCGGCCGCCCGAAGCGCGGGCCCGAGCATCCGCTGCCCCTGCTGCTGGTCGTGGGCGCCGACGACACCCTCGGCGGCGAGCGGTCGGTGCGCGCGCTCGCCCAGGCCTACCGGCGGCGGGCCGGGTACACGGACGTCTCGGTGCGGGTGTACCCGGAGGCGCGGCACGAGCTGTTCCAGGAGCTCAACCGGGCCGAGGTCACGGCCGATCTCGTGGAGTGGCTGGGCGAGCGCTTCCCCGCCCCGGCTCGCGCCTAGGCTGGCGTCATGCATGGCGAGTACAAGGTCCCCGGCGGAAAGCTCGTGGTCGTCGACCTCGACGTGGTCGACGGGAGGTTCGCCGGGTTCCGCCTGGCGGGCGACTTCTTCCTCGAGCCCGACACGGCCCTCGACGACATCGATCGCGCGGTCGTGGGCCTGCCGGCCGAGACGGACGCGAAGTCCATCGCCGCCGCCATCCGGCAGGCGCTCCCGGCCGACGCGGTCCTGCTCGGCTTCACGCCCGAGGCCGTCGCGGTCGCGATCCGCCGCTCGCTGCAGAAGGCGACCAGCTGGCGCGACTACGACTGGCGCATCGTGCACGACCGGGCCGTCCCTCCCGCGACCCACCTGGCGCTCGACGAGGTGCTGACCGCCGCGGGCGGCGAGGGCCGCCGGGAGCCGACGCTGCGGATCTGGGAGTGGGACCAGCCCGCCGTCGTCATCGGCAGCTTCCAGTCGCTCCGCAACGAGGTCGACCTCGACAACGCGGCGAAGTACGGCGTCGACGTGGTCCGCCGCATCTCGGGCGGCGGCGCGATGTTCATGGAGGCGGGCAGCGTCGTCACGTACTCGCTCTACGTCCCCGGCGACCTCGTCCAGGGGCTGACCTTCGCCGACTCCTACGCCTTCCTCGACGAGTGGGCCGTCAGCGCGCTGCAGTCGCTCGGGATCGACGCGGTCTACCAGCCGCTCAACGACATCACGTCGCCCTCGGGCAAGATCGGCGGCGCCGCGCAGAAGCGCCTGGGCTCCGGCGCCGTCCTCCATCACGTGACCATGAGCTACGACATCGACGCCGAGAGGATGGGGCAGGTGCTGCGGATCGGCCGCGAGAAGCTCTCGGACAAGGGCATCGCCTCCGCCGTGAAGCGCGTCGACCCGCTGCGCAGCCAGACCGGGCTCAGCCGCGCCGAGATCATCGAGCGCATGAAGGCGACCTTCGTGCAGCTGCACGGCGGCGAGGCGGGGACGCTGGCCGAGGAGGAGTACGCGGCGGCGGAGGAGCTGGTGCGGACGAAGTACTCGACTCCGGAGTGGCTGCGGCGCGTCCCCTGACCGGCGGGTCCGGGGCGGCGGTCGCCGGCGCGTGGACCCGGAGCGGAACGCGGCGGACCGGTCCGGTGGGCGCCCCTCAGCTCGCGAGGAGCTCCTGGTAGTCCGGGTGCTCGGCGATGAACTCGGCGACGAACGGGCAGGCCGGGACGATGCGCCCGCCGAAGCGCTCGTGCGCGTCGTCGAGGGCCGCCTCGACGAGGGTCTCACCGAGGCCCTCGTGGCGGTGCTCGGGCGCGATCTCGGTGTGGAGGAAGACCACGTCGCGGCCGCGGACGGCGTAGTCCGCGACTCCGACGGTCTCGCCGTCGAGCCAGAGCGTGTAGCGGGACGAGTCCTCGTCGTGGCGCACCTCGGAGATCATCGCGCCACTCTACGCCGGAGCCTCCCGGCACCCGTCGAGCGCGGGCGCGAGGCGCGGAGCGTGTCGCCGGGCTCGCGCGCACTGGCACAATTGCCGGGTGCCCAGGACGATCCAGATCGCGGACGGCGTCCCGGAGTCGCGGAGCGCGGTGTTCCACGCCGACAACCTCGAGGTCCTGCCGCAGTTGGCCGACGGGGCCTTCACCGTCGTCTACCTCGACCCGCCGTTCAACACGGGCCGGGCGCAGGTGCGCACCTCGACCACCTCGGTGCGCTCCACCACCGGCACGATCGCCGGCTTCAAGGGGCGCAGCTACGAGCGGATCCGCGGCGACCTGCTCCGCTACGACGACCGCTTCGACGACTACTGGTCGTTCCTCGAGCCGCGTCTGGCCGAGGCGTGGCGGCTCCTCGCCGACGACGGCACCCTCTACCTCCACCTCGACTACCGCGAGGCGCACTACGCGAAGGTGCTGCTCGACGCGCTCTTCGGCCGCGAGTGCTTCCTCAACGAGATCATCTGGGCCTACGACTACGGAGCGAAGGCCACACGCCGCTGGCCGACCAAGCACGACACGATCCTCGTCTACGTGAAGAACCCGCGCGGCTACCACTTCGACTCCGCCGCCGTGGACCGCGAGCCGTACATGGCCCCGGGCCTGGTGACCCCCGAGAAGGCCGAGCGCGGCAAGCGGCCGACCGACGTGTGGTGGCACACGATCGTCTCGCCGACCGGCCGCGAGAAGACCGGGTACCCGACGCAGAAGCCGGAGGGGATCCTCCGCCGCATCGTGCAGGCGTCCAGCCGCGAGGGCGACGCCGTCCTCGACTTCTTCGCCGGCTCCGGCACGACCGGTGCCGTCGCGCATGCTCTCGGCCGCCGCTTCGTCCTCGTCGACGAGCACGCCGACGCGGTCGCCGTCATGCGCCGCCCCTTCGCCGCCCTCGAACCGGCGCAGCTCTTCCTCTGACGCGGGCCCTCTCGACGCCTCAGACGTGTCGAGGTCGCTCGCTCCCACTGTCCAGAAGGTGTCGCACTCGACATCGATCGCCCCGACTGTCCAGGAGTTGTCGCACTCGACGCCGACTGCGACAACTCCTGGACAGTCGTGGTGGGAGGCGCGCCTCCCCAGGTGCGGGATCAGGGGTTCGTCCACAGAATGCGGATCGCGGGAGTCGGACGAGGATCACGGACCGCCAGAATCGCGGCATGTCCAGCACCGACCTCGGAGCCTTCACCCGGCGAGCGGCACTCCGCGCAGGGGTGACGGACGCCCGACTGCGCACTCCCGCCCTGGCCAGCCCCTTCCACGGAGTGCGCACCCGGGTGGCGCCCGTGACGCACCTGGAACGAGCCGCCGCCTACCTGCCGCGGCTGCGGCCCTGGCAGCTCTTCTCCCACCTGACCGGGGCCGAAGGGTGGGGAGTGCCGCTGCCGGCGCGACCTGGGGAGGGCGATCCGATCCACGTGGCGGCGACGACGCCGCACCGGCCCCCCAGGACCCGGGGTGTGATCGGCCACACCCTCACGGAGACGGACAGGGTCGAGCGGCACGGCCTGCCGGTGACGGGAGCGGTGTCGACGTGGATCGCGCTCGCCCCACTGCTGTCCGCCCGCGATCTCCTCGCGGCGACGGACCACCTCCTGTTCGAGCCGCGCTACCCGCGCCGGGACGATCCGCGTCCCCATGTCCGGCTTCACGAGCTGCAGGACCGCCTGGCCTCCCATCGGGGCCGGGGCCGACGCGGCCTGGCTGAGGCTCTGCGGCTGGCATCGACCGGAGCCGCCTCGCGGAGGGAGACCTGGCTCCGCGCTCTCGTCGAGGAGGCGGGACTGCCCGCGCCCGACGTGAACGCCGAGATCAGGATCGGCGGCCGACTGCTCGCGGTCGGCGATCTGGTCTTCGAACGGTGGAAGGTGGTGGCGGAGTACGACGGCGGCCAGCACCGGACGGACGACGCGCAGTTCTCACGCGATCGTGAACGGCTCCTGGCCCTGCACCTCGCGGGCTGGATCGTCGTGGTCGTCCGCGCGGAGGGTCTGACCCGGGGCAGGGCGCGCACGATCGCCGAGCTCCGTGCCGCTCTCGTGGCCCACGGCTGGCGACCGTGACGCACCCCGTCGACGGATCGACCCGCTCGTCCATCCCCGCCCCGCCGCCCGCGTCCGCCTCACCGTCCGGATCCGTTCGCCCGTCCGCATCCGATCGAGCACGCGGAGTTCTCCGACTGTCCAGGAGTCGTCGCACTCGGCGTCGACTGCGACGACTACTGCGTACTCGCGGGCCGGCGTCAGCTGCTGGCGCGGATGACCAGCGACGTCGGCATCAGCGTGCGGTGCTCCACGGGGAGCCCCTCGATGCGGGCGGTCAGCAGCTCCACCATGCGGGCGCCGAGCTCGTCGGGGAGCTGGCGCACCGTGGTCAGCGCGGGGACGGCGTTCCGCGCGAAGAGATCGTCGTCGAAGCCCACGACGGACACGTCCTCGGGGATCCGGCGGCCGGCCTCGCGGAGGGCGGCGTAGGCGCCGACCGCCATCTGGTCGTTCGCGGCGAAGACGCCGTCCAGGTCGGGGTCGCGGGCGAGGAGGCGGCGCATCGCCTCGGTGCCGCTGGCCGGCGAGAAGTCTCCCCACTCGACGAGGTCGTCGGCAAGGCCGGCGTCGGTGAGTGCGCCGCGCCAGCCGATCAGGCGGTCGACGCCCGGCGGCATGTCGGCGGGGCCCGCGATGGTGGCGATCCGGCGCCGGCCGCGCTCGATCAGGTGCGCGGTGGCGACGGCCGCCCCCTCCGTGTTGTCCACGTCGACGAAGTAGGAGCCGCGCTCGTCCGGCGAGAGCGGCCGGCCGCCGAAGACGATCGGCAGCGTGCCCGAGAGCGCCGCGTAGGAGTGGTCGCCGGAGTGGTGCGAGACCACGAGCGCGCCGTCGACATTGCCGCCGAGCAGGTACCGCCGCGTCTTCTCGCCGTCCGTCTCGGACGCGATCAGCATCGAGAGCGTGTAGTCCGTGTCGGCCAGGCGCATCGCGGCGCCCTGCACGATCGAGGCGAAGAACGGGTCCGCGAAGACGCGCGCGGTCGACTCCGGCACGATCAGCGCGATCGACTGCGTGCGCCGCGAGGCGAGCATCCGCGCCGCGTGATTGGGCACGTAGTCGAGCTCGCCGATCGCCTTCTCCACGGCGGCCACGATCTCGGCCGCCACCTGCGGGGCGCCGTTGACCACCCGCGAGACCGTCGCGCGCGAGACTCCGGCCCGCGCCGCGACCATCTCGAGGGTGGGGGAGCGGCCCCCGCCGCGGACGCCCGTCGGCTCGCTCACGGGTCAGTCCAGGATCGCCGCGGCGCTGCCGCCGAGCAGTCGGGAGTAGACCAGGCCCGAGTCCTTCACGATCCGCTCCTGCGTGTCGTAGTCGACGCGCACGATGCCGAAGCGCTTCTCGTAGCCCCAGGCCCACTCGTAGTTGTCGAGGAGGGACCAGACGAAGTAGCCGCGGACGTCGGCGCCCTGGTCGATCGCGTCGGCGACCTTCTCGACGTGGTCGAGCACGTACTGCGTGCGGTCCGCGTCGTGCACGCGGCCGTCCTCGACGACGTCGTCGTAGGCGGCGCCGTTCTCGGTCACGTAGAGCGGAGGGAGGTTCTCGTACTCCAGGCCCAGGCGGGTCAGCAGGTAGCGCAGCCCGTCGGGGTTCACCTCCCAGTCCATCGCGGTGCGCGGCAGACCGCGCGACGGGAAGGTGATGAACTCGGAGCCGACCCAGGGGGAGCCGACCTCGCGGTCGGTCGCCTGGGCGAAGTCGTCGGCTCCGGCCGGCAGCGGATGCGCCGAGACGTTGTCGTCGTGGTAGTGGTTCACGCCGAGGAAGTCGAGCGGGAGCGAGATGAGGTCGAGGTCGCCGTCGACGATCAGCTCGTCGAGCCCGAGCCCTTCGACGTCCTCGAGCAGGTCCTCGGGGTACTCGCCGCGCAGCAGCGGGTCGAGGAAGATCCGGTTCTGGAGCGCGTCGAAGCGGCGTGCGGCGTCGAGGTCGGCCTCGTCCTCGGGGTCGTCGGGGACGGCGTTCGAGAGGTTGAGCGTGATGCCCAGGTTCTGCGCTCCGAGCTGCCGGAGCGTCGAGACGGCCAGCCCGTGGGCTAGGTGCGTGTGGTGCACGGCGGCGAGGGCCTTCTGCTGCGAGATCACGCCGGGGGCGTGCACGCCCGCGCCGTAGGAGAGCAGGGTCGAGCAGAACGGCTCGTTGAACGTCGTCCAGTGCTGCACCCGGTCGCCGAGGCTCTCGTAGACGGCCTCGGCGTAGTCCCGGAAGCGCTCGGCGGTGTCGCGGTTCGCCCAGCCGCCGGTCTCCTCGACGGCCTGCGGGAGGTCCCAGTGGTAGAGGGTGAGCCACGGCAGCACGCCGGCGCCGAGCAGCTCGTCGACCAGGCGGGAGTAGAAGTCGAGGCCCTCGGGGTTCACCGCGCGGTCGCCCGGCTTGACGCGCGCCCAGCTGACCGAGAAGCGGTAGGAGCCGAGCCCCAGCTCCTTCATCAGCCGCACGTCCGCGGGCATCCGGTGGTAGTGGTCCACCGCGACCTCGGGGGTGTCGCCCTTCGCGACCGCTCCGGGGACGCGGGAGAACGCGTCCCAGATGCTGTCCTCCTTGCCGCCCTCGTGGCCGGCGCCCTCGATCTGGGCGGCGGCGGTCGCGGATCCCCGACACCATCGCCGCGGCCTTCAAGAACCCGGCGCTCGCGGCGGATCTGCAGCGGGCCGTCACCGATCCGGCCGTCGCCGCGGACCCGGCC
>NZ_PSVU01000089.1:0-4613 GCF_002932515.1 Rathayibacter sp. AY1D5 | reverse complement strand
GACGCCGGTCCGACGCTGAGCCTCTGGAACAGGTCGAGGTGCATGCCGAGCGCGTCCGCGAGGATCGCCTTGATCGTGTCGCCGTGGCTGACCGCCGCCCACACCGCGCCGGCCCCGTGCTCCTCCGCCACCGCCGCGTCGTGCCGCCGGATCGCCGACACGGCCCGGGCCTGCATCGCGAGCATCCCCTCGCCGCCGGGGAACACCACCGCGGAGGGCTGGTTCTGCACCGTCGCCCAGAGCGGCTCCGTCGCGAGATCCCGCAGCGAGCGCCCCGACCAGTCGCCGTAGTCGCACTCGGTGATGCCCTTGTCGATCACCGTCGCCGGCGATCCCGTCTGCCGCTCGAGGACGAAGCGCGTGGTCTGCCGGCACCGCTCGAGCGGGCTCGACACCACGGTCGCGAGCTCGACCGCCGCCAGCCGCTCCCCGGTGCGCGCCGCCTGCGTGCGTCCGACGTGGTCGAGCCGCACTCCGGCGGTCCGTCCGGCGAGGATCCCCGCGGTGTTCGCGGTGGTGCGTCCGTGCCGGACGAGGAGGAGCGTGGGCATGGGGCCAGCGTAGGCGGCCGTGCTCCGCCCCGCCCCGTCGAGCCGCCGGGGCCGCGCCGGTGCGTTCCGCGCGACTCCATCGCGGGACGGATGCCCCGACCGCAGCGCCTGCCTAGGGTGGAGGAGCGGCCGCCCACCGCGGCCCGGAAGGGACACACATGGACGGGACGACGCCCCCCGGCATTCCCCAGGACGGCACGGACACCGAGAGCCCCGCCGCGCGCACCGCCGCCGACGGCACCGCTGCCGAGCACACCGACTCCGCGCACACCGACTCCGCGACCCCCGCATGGGCCGCCCCCGAGGCCTCCGGCCGCCACGGCGAGGTCGCCCTGCGGATCCGCGGCCTCCGCAAGCGCTTCGGCGACAAGGAGGCCGTGAAGGACATCGACCTCGACGTCCCCGCCGGGTCCTTCTTCGGGCTCGTCGGCCCCAACGGCGCGGGCAAGACGACGACCCTCTCGATGGCCACGGCCCTGCTCCGCCCCGACAGCGGCGTCGTCACGATCCACGAGGTCGACGTCTGGAAGGACACCCTCGAGGCGAAGCGGCTGATCGGCGTCCTCGCCGACGGCGTCAAGCTGTTCGACCGCCTCACCGGTCTCCAGCTCGTCACCTACTACGGCCTGCTCTGCGGGCTCGAGCGCTCCGTCGTCGTCGAGCGGACCGACGACCTCCTCGCCCTGCTCGGCCTCGATCCGGCCGACCGCACGCTCGTCGTGGACTACTCCGCGGGCATGACCAAGAAGATCGCGCTGGCCTGCGCGCTCGTGCGCGCCCCGCGCCTCCTGGTGCTCGACGAGCCGTTCGAGTCGGTCGACCCGGTCTCGGCGGCGAACATCCGCGACATCCTCACCGGCTTCGTCGCGTCGGGCGGCACGGTCATCGTCTCGTCCCACTCCATGGACCTCGTCGAGCGGATGTGCGACCGCGTCGCCGTCATCGCCGACGGCCGCGTGCTCGCCTCCGGCACCCTCGAGGAGGTCCGCGCCGGCTCCAGCCTCGAGGAGCGCTTCGTCGAGCTGGTCGGCGGCCGCACCCACCAGGAGGGACCGGCATGGTTGCGCATCTCCTGAGGCTGCGGCTGCTCCTGCTCCGCAACTCGCTGACGCGGAACGTGTGGCAGCTGATCGGCGTGATCCTCGGCGGTCTCTACGCGATCGCGGTGCTCGGCCTGGTCGCGGCCGGCCTGGTCGCGCTCGGAGGCACGGACCCGGCGTTCGCGAACGTCGCGATCGTCCTCGGCGGATCCGCTCTGATCCTCGGCTGGGTGCTCGGGCCGATCTTCCTGTCCGGCTCCGACCAGAGCCTCGACCTGCCCACGCTCGCGACCTTCCCGATCCCGCTGCGGACCCTCCTCCTCGGGCTCGCCGCCGCGGGCCTCGCGGGCATCCCCGGCGTGGTGACCACGCTCGGGGCGCTCGCCTCCTCCGCCGCCTGGTGGAGCCGTCCGATCGGCATCCTGCCCGGCCTCGTCGCCGCGGTGATCGGCGTCGCGACCTGCGTGGTCGCGTCGCGCCTGATCGGCGCGCTCACCACGGGCCTGGGCTCGAGCCGCCGCTACCGCGAGGTGATCGGCGGCGTCGTGCTCGTCGTCGTCATCCTGCTCGGACCGCTCTTCTTCGGCCTGACCAACGTGATCCGCGACGGCCTGGACGTCCTGCCCGTGATCGCGGGCGCCCTCGGCTGGTCGCCGCTCGGCGCGATCTGGGCCGTCCCCGGATCCGTCGTCGCGGGCGACTGGGTCGCGGCGATCGCGCGCCTGCTGATCGGGCTCGCGACGCTGGCCGTCCTCGTCTGGGCGTGGGCCCGGGCGCTGCGGCACGCGCTCGCGGAGCCCGCCGCGTCCGGCGCGCACTCCGCCTCCGGATCCGCGGGCCTCGGCCTGTTCGGGCGCTTCCCCGGCACCCCGACCGGCGCCGTCGCCGCGCGTGCCCTCGGCTACTGGTGGCGCGACCCGCGCTACAGCCGCGGGCTCCTCGTCATCCCCGCCGTCGTCGTCCTCGCGGTGTTCTACTCCGCGATCGGCAGCGGCGGCGATACCTTCGTGCTGCTCTCGGCCGTGCTCGTCGGCCTGATCTTCGGCGTGACCCTGTGCGCCGACGTATCGTACGACGGCACCGCCTGGGCGGCGCACGTCAGCTCCGGAGTGACGGGGTCGGCCGACCGCGCCGGTCGCGTCGTCGCCGCCGCGATCATCGGCGTCCCTGCGGTGGTCGTCGTGGCGGTGGGCACCGCGCTGTACGCGGGACGCGCCGACGCGATCCCGGCCGTGCTGGGCATGGCGCTGGCCCTCGTGCTCAGCGGGTTCGGAGTGTCGAGCGTCGCCTCGTCGCTCGTCGTCTACCCCGTGCCCGGGCCGGGGGACAGCCCGCTGAAGACGCCGCCGGGCTCCGGGATGATCTCGAGCGTCGTGATGCTGGGGAGCATGGCCGCGACCGGTCTGCTGGCGCTCCCGTCGATCGTCCTCGGCGCGATCTCGCTCATCGGCGGCGACCCGGCCTTCGGCCTGATCGGACTGGCGGCCGCCCTCGTGCTGGGCACCGTCTTCGCGCTGGTGGGCATCCGCGTCGGCGGTCGGATCGTCGACCGCCGAGCGCCGGAGCTGTTCGCCGCCCTCGTGACGATCGGCTGACGCGGGCGGCGGGGCGCGGGGCCGGCGGTGCCCGCCCCACTCCCCGTCACCGCCCCGCTCCTCGCCCCCCTCGAGTGCGCGAAAGTTGTCGCACTCGAGCTCGAGTGCGACAACTCCTGCACACTCGCGGGAGCGCCGAGTGCCGAGTGCCAAGCACTCAAGAGTCGTCGTAGTCGAGCGCGAGCACGATGACTTCTGCGCACTCGAGGGTCGCTCGAGTGGACGAGTGTCGAGTCTCCAAGAGTCGTCGCAGTCGAGGGCGAGTGCGACAACTCCTGCGTGCTTGCGAGTGCGACGACTCCTGCGTGCTTGCGAGTGCGACGACTCCTGCACACTCGCGGGAGCCGGCGAGGACCGCGCGCACCCGCGAGTGGCCGCGCGCCCGCGAAGGCCCGCACGCAGGAGCCGCGGCAGAATGTGGACATGCGCAGCCTCGAAGTCCTCCTCGATCCGGAGTCGGAGGCTCGCGTCCGCAGCCAGTGGGAGGCGCTCGAGGCGGCCGGCATCCCGAGCCTCGCGCTGCACACGTCCGCCAGCAACCGCCCGCACCTCACCCTGGTCGCCGGGCCCGAGCTGACCGCCCCGGAGCCGGGCGCGCTCGGTCCGCTTCCGGCGACGGCCGACCTCGGTGCCGTCCTCCTCTTCCCGCACGCCGGGCGCTTCGTCCTCGCCTGGGGAGTGGTCCGCTCGCCCGCCCTCGACGCTCTGCACGATCGGGCCACGCGCCTCGTGCCGGGCGGCGTCGACACCTCGCTCCCGGGCGCCTGGACGCCGCACATCAGCGTCTCTCGCCGCCTCCGCGCCGAGCAGCTCGGCGACGCCGTCCCCCTCCTCGGCGAGCCGTTCACCGTCGGCCTCGCGGGCGTCCGCTTCTGGGACGGCGACACCCGCACCCTCACCGACCTCTGATCCGGGCGCCGCAGAAGACCCCCGACCTCCCCGCAGCCGCCTCCCCAGCTCCCTCCCTGCGGCCCTTCTCCACAGTTCCCCGGACCCCCGGGGCGGCGTCGGAGGCGGCGGGTAGAGTTCCCCGGGTGACAGAGCCCACCGCGACAGCCCTCCCCGCCCCGCCGCTCGCCGACCCCTCGGCGGAGTCCCGCGGCGGCGTCCGGAGCGACGCGGCGAGCGGCGCTGCGGGCTCCGGATCCTCCGAGGCGCAGGCGATCCTCGAGAAGGTCTTCGGCTACGGCTCCTTCCGCGGCGAGCAGCAGGCCATCGTCGAGCAGGTCATCGGAGGCGGCGACGCCGTCGTCCTGATGCCCACCGGCGGCGGCAAGTCGCTCTGCTACCAGATCCCCGCCATCGTGCGCCCCGGCACCGGCGTGGTCGTGTCCCCGCTCATCGCGCTGATGCAGGACCAGGTCGACGCCCTCCGCGCGAACGGCGTCCGCGCCGAGTTCCTCAACTCCACCCAGGACGCGGGCGAG
>NZ_PSVU01000088.1:0-4794 GCF_002932515.1 Rathayibacter sp. AY1D5 | reverse complement strand
GCCGCGCGAGAACCGCCGCCTCTGCCACCACCGCCCGATCGCCTCCGCCACCCTCCGCACGCTACGCGCGACCACCGACGCGGAAGCGGCGCCCGCGTGCGCAGGCGGGATCTCGACACGCCCTCCGGGCTGCTCCATCAGCATGCGCGGCGGAAGGGACTATCCGCCCGCGCGGCGTGCTCCCGGCCGACTGGGAGCGGCGGAGCCGTCCCTCGCCTAGTGTGCGGAGTCCTGCTCGTCGATGTCCGCGATCTCGGCCTCGTCCGGCTTGAAGGTCAGCGAGAACATGGCGATCGCGACGAGCACGACGATGAAGGCGACGCCGAACGAGATGAGCGCGACGACCGGCTCGCGGGTCGAGAGCATGACGACCAGGCCGACGAAGGCCGCCATCACCGCGGAGAAGCCGATGAGCTCGAGCGGGCGCAGGCGGTCCTTGCGGGTCGGCTGGAACGTGCGGGGCGTGAACTCGCCGGGGTCGCGCGGCGGGGCGGAGTCGGCCGCCGAGGCGCGGTCGGCGGGAGAGGCGGGGTCGGGCTGCTGGCCTTCGGCGGTCATCGGTCTCCTCCGGAGGTCGGTGTCGTGGGGGCGACGGGATCGTGTCCGGTGGCTGCGTCGGCGCCGGCGGCCCATTTGAGCGAGAACGCCGCGATGGCGAGGAACACGGCGACCATCACGGCGTAGGCGCCGAGGAGGCCGACGGTGACGACGGGATGGGGCGGGAGGAGTCCGAAGGCGGCGCCGAGGAGCATCGTGCCGATGCCGACGATCACGGAGTCGCGGGCGGCGAGGCCCTGACCGCGGCGGCCGCTCGAGAACTCGAGGAAGCCGGAGAGCAGCGCCCAGCCGGCGACGAGGGCGACGAAGGAGAGCAGGTTGGCGACCGGGAGCGCGACGAGCGCCGCGACTCCGGCGACCAGGGTGAGCACCGCGGAGCCGAGGGCGAGCGGGCGGGCCCGGCCGCTCCAGCTGCGGAGCCCGAGGGCGAGCGAGACGGCGCCGGTCGCGATCGCGAAGCCGCCGAAGACGGCGAGGCCGAAGGCGGGCCCGTGGTCGGGCGAGAAGGTGACGACGCAGCCGGCGACCGCCGCGATCACGGCGCGCGCGAGGGGCAGGGTCCACAGGCGGCGGTCGGAGTCGGCGGCGATGGCCACGGTCGAGCCTCTCTGGGATGGAGGGAGAAGGCGTCCGGGAGCGGACGGCTGGGCGCGCGACGGCACGGCGACGCGGACTCCAGCGATTTTACGCTCCCGCGGCTCCGCCCAGGCCCGGAGCGGGGCCCGGGGCGCGATCCGGGGCGAAGTCGCAGGCGGCTCAGCCGAGCCAGACCTCCTCGACCCGCGGGAACACGGCGTCGGCGGAGAAGCGCTCGCGGAAGCGCGCCCCGGCCTTCTCGACGACCTCGGCCCGGGCGTCCTCGTCGGTGATGAGCTCGGTCAGCGCGGCGGCGAGGCCCTCGACGTCTCCGGGCGCGACCACGCGGCCGCAGCCGTCGCCGAGGACCTCGGGGATGCCGCCGACCGCGGTCGAGACGACGGCCGCGTCGCGGGCGAGGGCCTCGAGGATGAAGATCGGCATCGCCTCGTCGCGCGAGGGCAGGACGGCGATGGACGCCTCGTCGAGCAGGGCGAGCAGGCGGGCGTTCTCGAGCGAGCCGAGGAACTCGATCCCCGGGACGCCGCGGTCGACGACCTCCGGCTCGCGGATCGGACCGGCGACCAGCAGGCGCCAGCCCTCCTTGCCCTCGACCTGCGCCCACGCCTTCTGCAGCACGTCGACGCCCTTGCGGTGGCTGACCACGCCGCCGAAGACGACGGTGCGGGTCTTCTCGCGCGGGGTGCCCTGCTCGAGCGCGTTGGGCACGAGGTGCACGCGCTCGGCGGCGACGTAGCGGCGGCAGATCGCCGAGGTCTCCTCCGAGAGCGAGATGATCTCGTCCGCGCTGCGCAGCACGTCCTTCACCAGGCGCGGGTGCGCGGCGGTGAAGGCGGCGAACTCGCTGCCGTGCAGGTGGGCGACCGTGCGCAGGCCCAGGCGGTGCGCGAGGCGGAGGAGGGACCCCTCGCGGAGGAACGAGCCGCGCTCCGAGAGGTGGACGACGATCACGGCGCCGGGCTCGCGGCGCGCGATCGCGACGATGCGGGCGGCGGCGCCGGCGGCCAGGCGGGCCGCGGCGACGTGCTCGCCCGGAGCGGTGCGGGAGGAGATCACCCGGACGTCCGAGCGCTCGAACGGCCAGCGCAGGTACCCGTTGACGACCTGCGTCATGCCTCCGGGGACCTCTCCGCTGCGGCCGACGTGGTACACCCGCGTCTTCGGGCCGGCAGGGGCTGCCGCGGCGGCCGGGCGGCTGCGGGGCGGCACGGCGAGCAGCGCCTGGATGTCGTCGCGGACGCCGCGGAGGCGCCCGCGGGCGACGAGCAGCTTCTCGAGCAGCTCGCTCCGGCGGGCGACGACGGCGGAGAAGGTCTCGACGCCGGCGGCCGGGGTCGTCCGGGACATGTCGACCGTGACGTCGTGGATCCCGATGGTCTCGAAGTGGCGCGAGGCCTTCGTCGATCCGTCCATCTGCAGGCTCACCGGGGCCGCGCCCTCGGTGAACGCCATGATGATCACGTGCAGCCGGTCGCTCATCGCGACGCGGGCCGTGCGGTAGAGCTCGCGCAGCAGGATCTCGTGCTCGTCGTGGGTGTGCGCCGGATCCCAGTCGAGGATGTCCGCGTCGAGGTCGGCGGCGAGACGGCGGGAGCGCTCGGCGTCGACGGCGACCTGCGTGACGACGACGATGTCGAGGTCCTCGCGCTCGGCGAAGCCCTTGATCGCGGCCAGCCACTCCTGCTCGGGATAGGGGCGGGCGTCCACCTCGTGGTCCTCGCGGAGGGAGAGGACCAGAACGCGCCGCTCCTCGTCGGGCTGCGCGGCGAACGCGGTCAGCTCCGCGTCGCTCGAGCCCTCGCCGTAGCCGAGGTCGGGCATGGCGGCGCCGACGCGCATGTAGCCGGCAGTCTTGTCGTCGCGCCAGCGGGTGTAGCTCGAGAGCGCCATCGAGGGCCACATGATCGCGCGGGGCAGCGGGGCGAAGTTGCGGGTGCCCACGCCGGCGCGGATCACGCGGCCGCCGCCGAGGCGCACCAGGGCGATGCCCGGGAGCATCACGAGGTGCTCCTTCATCCCGATCAGGGTCAGCTGGATCTCCCCCGGCTTGAACACCGAGTTCGCCCGGCCGGCGAGGGCCTCGCGGGCGAGCGCCGCGTACCAGCGCAGGAGCGAGCGGTACACCGTGTCGTCCGGGCCCAGGCGCAGGCCGTCGTCGTAGCCCCACGGCGAGTGGCCCACGTAGACGTGGAGCGGACCCGACTCGCGGAGCCAGTCGAGGAGCTGGCGACGCAGGATGATGTCGCCGATGTTCTCGTACTGGCCGCGGCCGACGGCGAAGATCGATCGGGCAGGTGTCACGGGCGGGCCTTTCGGAGGGGTTCGCGTGGGGGTGACCGGTGCGGAGCGGGGAGCGTCGCGGGTCTCCCCGGTCGATCCTCCTGCCGCGCTGCCGTCGTGGGCCGGGCCGGCCGGGCTCCGCAGGAGCGGGCTCGGGGCCGATGGCGCCCCGGGCAGACTAGCGCAGGCGGGCTCGGCGGCTCGAGGAGGAGTGCTCGCGTCAACAGCCGTTGGTGACCAGGAAGGCCTTGAGGAAGGCGCCGGTCTGGTAGACGTACTGGTTCACCAGGTAGTCCAGGCCCATCGGCTCGCCCGAGGGCACCATCGAGAGCTCTCCGGAGTAGCAGCGCTCGATGATCATCTCGGCGCGCACGAGGTGGGAGGCGTTGGTGATCACGATGACGTGGTCCCAGCCGTACTGCTCGGCCATGTCGCGCAGCTGCCGGGCCTCTCCCTGGGTCGTGAGCGGGTCGGCGGAGTAGCAGAGGACGTCGCCGCCGGGCTCGTTGCACTTCTTGTACTTCTTGGCCTCGTAGGGAGCGTTCATCTCGCCGGGGCCGACCGAGAGCACCATCGTGTCCGTCGCTCCGGAGGTGATGATCCGGCGGGCGAACTCGACGCGCGCCCTCGTGGACGGGCCGAGCACGAAGACCGCGTCCGCCTGCTCGGGGATCGGGTCGATCGGGGGCGTGACGTAGAGCGGGATCCCGGCGCCGAAGAGGGCGAGGATCACGAGGGGGACGAGCAGGAGCCGTCCGATCACGGTGCGAGCGCGGACCCGGGGGCGCCTCGGGCGCTCCCGGGACGGCGGGGTGGACGGGCGGTCGCCGGTCGCGGTCGTGGCCGTGTCCATCGCGTCCTCCCTCTCGTCGGGACCGCCGCTCGCCCGCGGCGGGTGATCCGCGACGCGGGTGCGACGGCGATCACCAGTGGAGAGCCCATCATCGCAGTGTTTCGGCGCGGGGTCGGCCCGGTGAACGCCCGGTCAATTCTCTCGCCCAGCGGCCCGGCCCGGGGCCGTGTCCAGAGTCGCCGGGTAGGGTCGCCGTTCCTCGACCGACCAGCACTCCCCCTCGTCCATTCCGCGGACGGGCATCCCCGGAGTCCCCTCCCGATCCGACATCCGCCCTCCGATCCGTCGTCGACAGCGCGTGTGACCGTTCCGTGTACACGCATGCGCGGCGGTTCGCCAGTCCTTCAGCGGAATCGCTGATACAGGCCCGACCACCACGCCCGAATGGGGCACTACAACCTGAATCCGTCTCATCCAGCCATCAGTCGCAAGGCCCGTCTATAGCGTCGGGAGGACCAGCACCACCCCCTTGAGCAGTACGGCTGGGACCACGTCATCGTGATCAC
>NZ_PSVU01000087.1:0-5297 GCF_002932515.1 Rathayibacter sp. AY1D5 | reverse complement strand
GATCCGCAGCACCCGGTCGGCCGATGTCCGGGCGGACGGGTCGTGCGCTGGGACCCGCGCGGACCTCCGCGGTCGGAGGGACGTCGTGTCCTGTTCGCCTGCCGCCCCTTGCCCGCGCGCCGCTCCGCGCGCACGCTGGAGTCATGACCGCCTGGAGCCCTCTCGAGATCGTCGGCGCCGTGGTGATCGCCCTCGCGCTGATCGGGCTCGCCGTCGCGGCCGTGGCGGTCGGAGCGGGCGACGAGATCGCGTTCATCGGCGTGCTGGTCGCCTTCGCGGTCGCGGTCACCGGGCTCGGCCTCCACATCGCCGGCCGCGAGGCGCGATACCGCCGCGACAACCGGTGACTCCGAAGCGCTTCCGCCGCGACGACCGCTGAGGAGGTGCGCTCCCGCCGCGGCGACACTCGGCCGGTCAGCGCCCGAGCTCCACCAGCAGCACGCCGGCGATGATCAGGCCGATCCCGCCGAGCATCGTCCAGGTCAGCGGGTCCTGGAACAGCCAGCGGCCGAGCACCGCGGTCAGCGCGACTCCGACCGCCGCCCAGATCCCGTAGGCCACCCCGATCGGCATGCCCTGCGCGAGCGCTCCGGCCAGCAGCGTGAACGCGACGACGTAGCCGACTCCGACCACGACGTACCAGCGCTTCCGGCCGTCCGTCGCGGGCTTGAGGCTCATCGTCGCGGCGACCTCGGTGAGGATCGCGCCCGAGAGCAGCAGCCAGGCCATCAGCGCACCGCCCGGCGCGCGGCCTGCGCTCGCTGCGACCCGATCTCGACCATCAGCACGCCCGCGATGATCAGCACCAGCCCGATCGTCATCACGCCCGTCAGCGGCTGCCCGAAGAGCACGGCCGCGAGGACCGCCGTCAGCGCGACGCCGCACGCGCCCCACACGCCGTACGCGACTCCGATCGGCATGCCCGCCTTGAGCACCCGGCTGAGGAGGACGAACGCCGCCAGGTAGCCCGCCACGACGAGCGCGTACCAGCCCGGCGACTCGATCGCGGCCTGGAGGGCGAGCGACGCCGTCACCTCGGTGAGGATCGCGCCGGTGAGGAGCACCCAGCTCATCGCGTGCCGTCGGATCGGGTCATCCGGCCAGCGTAGGGCGGGCGCGGAGGCGGGGGCCGCGGAACGAGGGCTCAGCGCGCGGGGAGGGGTGGGAACGATCGTTCTCCGGGCAGTGATGCGCTCACCGCGCGAAGTGCTCGCGCACCTCCGCCTGCCAGCGCTCGCGGTCCTCCTCCGTGATGAACGCCGCGTCGAAGGAGTTGAGCGCCAGCTGCTCGAGCTGCGCGTCGTCCATCCGCAGCTCCTCGACCAGGGCGCGGTAGTTCTCATCCACGTAGCCGCCGAAGTAGGGCGGGTCGTCGCTCGAGACCGTCACGACGAGTCCCTCGCGGAGCATCGCGGGCAGCGGGTGGTCGGCCATCGTGTCCACAGCGCGCAGGGCCACGTTCGACAGCGGGCACACCGTCACCGGGATGCGGCGCTCGCGGAGCATCGCGACGACCTCCGGGTCCTCCATCGCGCGGATCCCGTGGTCGATCCGCTCGACCTTCAGCAGCTCGACGGTGGCCGCGACCGTCTCGGGCCCGCCCTCCTCGCCGGCGTGCGCGACCAGGCGCAGTCCCTCCGCCGCGGCGCGCGCGTAGACGTCGACGAACAGCTCCGGGCCGAAGCCCACCTCGTTCGAGTCGAGCCCGACGCCGATGATGTGCTCGCGCCAGGGGAGGATCGCCGTCAGCATCTCGTCGGCCGCGTCGGCGCCCAGGTCGCGGAGGAAGCACATGATCAGGTCCGTCGAGATCCCGTGGGTCTCCTCGCTCCGACCGAGCGCACGGGTGATCCCGCTCATCACGGTGTCGAGCGCGACGCCGTTGCCGAGGTGCGTCTGCGGGTCGAAGAAGATCTCGGCGCGGCGGACGTTCGCCTTCTGCGCCCGGTCGAGGTAGCCGGTCGCGAGCTCGAAGAAGTCCCGCTCCGTCTTCAGCACGGTGAGGTTCGAGTAGTGCAGCTCCAGGAACGACGCGAGGTCGGTGAAGGAGTACCGCGCGCGGAGGGCGTCGAGATCCTCGGTCGGCAGGGCGACCCCGTTGCGGCGCGCCATCTCGACGATGTGCTCGGGCTCGATCGTGCCCTCGAGGTGGATGTGCAGCTCGGCGCTGGGCGGGGCGGGGAAGGCGGGGCGGGGCATGCGGATCCTCCAGGGAGCGGCCGGGGCGGCGGGGTCGCTCCCGACCGTAGGCCTCCGCTGTTTCGCGCGCGTTTCCGGCGGGAGGCGCGATCCGGATCCGGAGCGGCCCCGCCCCCGGGTGCTAGAGCTCGCCCTGCTGCGAGGTGCCGGCCGGGATCGGGACGAGCCGCGTCACGACGGGCGGGTGGGCGACGAGTCCGCGGATCGCCGCGTTGAGGCGGACGACCGGCTCGCCGGCGCCGTGCGCGTCGAGCAGGTCGCCGCTCGTCCACTTCTCCAGCATGACGATGGTGCCGTCGGGCGAGTCGTGGATCGCGTAGAGCTCGCAGCCCTCCTCCTCGTGCACCTCCGCGATGGCGGTGGAGAGGGCGGCGACGAGCGCGTCGCGCTGCCCCTCGGCGGGAGTGAAGATCGCGGTGACGACGACGGGATCGGACATGGCGTGCCTTTCGGAGGGGGGAGGGGGATCAGCGCTGCGGGGGTGCGGCGCAGCTGGAGCGGATGACGAGGTCGGCCTGCACCTCGATGTGCTGCGGCGCCTCGGGGAGGCGGCCCTGCATGCGGGCGAGGACGAGCTCGACGCTGTGACGGGCGAGCATGTCGATCGGCTGACGGACGACGCTGAGCGGCGGGGTGACCAGCTCGCTCCACGGGTTGTCGTCGAACACGACGACCGAGAGGGCCTCCGGGATCCGGATCCCGAGCTGGAAGAGCCGGTGCACGGCGCTGCGCACCTGCGCGGTGTTGGCGACGACGAGCGCGGTCGGCGGCTCCGGCAGCGCGAGGAGGGCGGCGACCGCCTCGCCGCCGACGTCGCCGCGGAAGGGCACGTCGCGCACCAGCGTGGAGTCCAGCGGCACGCCGGCCGCGGTGAGGGAGGCGCGGTACCCGGCGACGCGGGCCTGGCCGGTGGAGGTGTGCGCGGGTCCGGAGAGGATCGCGATCCGGGTGTGGCCGAGCGCGATCAGGTGGTCGGTGGCCCGGGCGGCGGAGGCGGAGTTGCCGATGCTGACGACGTCGACGTCGTCGAGCCCGGGCGTGGTGCGGTCGACGAAGACCACGTCGACCCCGGCGCGGCGCAGGCGCGACCACTTCTCGAGGTTGTCGCCGGAGGGGGTGGCGATCACGCCCCCGACGGAGCGGTCGAGCAGGCTCGTGAGCGACTCGCCCTCGACGTGGGAGTCCTCCTGCGTGGTGACCAGGAGCACCTGGGCCCCGCGGGCGCGCGCCTCCCAGACCACCTTGTCGGCGAGGCGGGCGAAGAACGGGTTGGTGAGGTCGGGCAGGACCAGGCCGATCGCGAGGGCCTGCCCCTGGCTGAGCTCGCGGGCGGCGGCGCGGGGGCGGAAGCCGAGCTCGTCGATCGCCTCGACCACGCGGCGCCGCGTGTCGACCGCAACCGGGCCGGTGCCGTCGTTGAGCACACGGGAGACGACCGAGACCGAGACGCCCGCGGTGCGGGCGACGTCGCGGATCGTCGGAGCTTTCTGCACGGGTCCTCCCGGGGGCCGGCGGGGTCCTCGTCGAACGCCGCGATGCGAACTGCTGTTGACACAGCCTAACGGGCGCTGGTACAAAACTGGTACCGGTTCCACCCCGACCGGTCAGCAGAATTCCTCCGAAGAAGACTGCGCACGACGACGACGTCCACCGCCCTCACCGGCGGCTCTCCGCGTCCGTGCGCCACCGGACCAGAGAGGTCAACGTGAACCTGTACAAACTCCTCGGCGATCGCGAACGCGAGGGCCGCCCCATCCGCGTCGGGCTGATCGGCGCCGGCCGCTACGGCACCATGTACCTCTCACAGGCGCGCAACATCCCCGGCGTCCACGTGGTCGCCATCGCCGACGTGAACGTGGCCCGGGCCCGCGGCGCCTTCGAGCTGGTCGACTGGCCCGCCGAGGCGATGGCCGCCGACATCCCCGAGGCGCTCGCCAACCGCACCACCACCATCGTCGACAACGCGGCCGTCCTCTTCGAGCACGACATCGACGTCATCGTCGAGGCGACCGGCAACCCCATCGTCGGCGTGCACCACGCCCTCCGCGCGATCGAGACCGGCAAGCACATCATCATGGTCACCGTCGAGGCCGACGCCCTCGCCGGACCGGCGCTCGCCAAGCGGGCGGAGAAGGCGGGCATCGTCTATTCGATGGCCTACGGCGACCAGCCAGCCCTCATCATGGAGCTCGTCGACTGGGCCCGCACCAGCGGCTTCGACGTCGTCTGCGCCGGCAAGGGCGCCAAGTACCTCGAGCACTACCACCAGATGAATCCCGACAACGTCTGGGAGAACTGGGAGTTCAGCAAGGAGCTCACCGACTCCGGCCAGCTCAACCCCTACATGCACACCTCGTTCCGCGACGGCACCAAGGCCGCCATCGAGATGGCCGCCGTCGCCAACGCGGCCGGGCTCGTCCCCTCCGACGCCGGCCTCACCTTCACCCCGGGCGACGTCGAGGAGATCGCCACGATCAGCCGCCCCCGCTCGATCGGCGGAGCGCTCGACCACGAGGGCACCGTCGACGTGATGTCGAGCGTCACCCGCGACGGCGCCCTCATCCCGCACAACACCCAGGAGGGCGTCTACGTCGTCGTCAAGGCGACCAACCCCTACGTGTCGACCTGTTTCGACGAGTACCCGTGGCACCCGGACCCGACCAAGCAGTACGCGGCGCTCTACCGCCCGTACCACTACGTCGGCCTCGAGCTGAACATGTCGATCGCCAACGCCGCCCTGCGCGGCATCTCGACCGGCCACCCCGAGGGCTTCTACGGCGACGTGGTCGCGACGGCCAAGAAGGACCTCAAGGCCGGCGAGTTCCTCGACGGCGAGGGCGGCTTCACCGTCTACGGCAAGCTCGTCTCCGCGAAGCACTCGGTCGCCACCGGCGCCCTCCCCGTCGCGCTCGCCCACCACGTCGAGCTGCGCAACGACATCGCGCAGGGCGCGACGGTCGGCTGGGACGACGTCATCATCGACGAGTCCCTCGCCGAGGCGCTCGAGCTGCGCCGCGAGACCGAGGCGCTGCTCGCCTCCTGATCCGACCCCGGGCCGGGCGGCCCCCCTCCGCCCGGCCCGGGGTCGGATCAGGAGG
>NZ_PSVU01000086.1:0-5438 GCF_002932515.1 Rathayibacter sp. AY1D5 | reverse complement strand
GTCATCGCGGTTTTCCCCGGCAGGGGCCCGGAGCGCGCCCCGAACAAAATCCACGCCGTTCCGTCCTGCCGCGTCCCGTGCGTTACCAGGCCATTCGTTGCAACCAACAACAAATCCTCTGAGCACCCGGCAGAATGGACCCATGACCTCACGGAGCAACTGGGCGGGCACCTACGAGTACCGCGCCGCCGCCATCATCGAGCCGGAGTCCGTCGAGGAGGTGCAGCGCCTCGTCCGCGAGAACGAGCGCGTCCGCGCCCTCGGCAGCCGCCACTCCTTCAACTCCCTGCCCGACACCCCCGGCGCACTGCTGCACCTGGGCCGCCTGGCCTCCGACCCCGTGATCGACGCCGAGGCGAGCACCGTCACCGTCGGCGGCGCCACCCGCTACGGCGTCGTCGCCGCACACCTGCACAGCAACGGCTACGCCCTGCACAACATGGGCTCGCTCCCGCACATCTCGGTCGCCGGCGCCATCGCGACCGGCACCCACGGCTCGGGCGACCGCAACGCGAACCTCTCCTCCGCCGTCTCGGCGCTCGAGCTCGTCACCGCCGACGGCTCGCTGCGCACGATCCGCCGCGGGGAGCCGGGCTTCGAGGGCGTCGTCGTCGGCCTCGGCGCCTTCGGCATCGTCACCCGCGTGACCCTCGACATCCAGCCGACCTTCGACGTCCGCCAGGACGCGTTCGTCGACCTGCCTTGGGAGCGCGTGCTCGACGACTTCGACGCGATCACCTCCTCCGCCTACAGCGTCAGCCTCATGACCCACTGGTCCTCGCCGACGGTGGAGCAGCTGTGGCTGAAGACCAAGGTGGCGGCGGGATCCGTCGCCGACGTCGACGCGACGCACCTGGGCGCGGTCGCCGCCTCCGCGAGCCTCTTCGCCGTCTCGGAGGGTGTCGACTCCAACCTGAACCCGTTCGGCGGCTCCGTCGGACCGTGGTCCGAGCGCCTGCCGCACTTCCGCCTCGACCGCGAGCCGAGCGCGGGCGACGAGATCCAGAGCGAGTACATGGTGCCGCGCGCGAACGTCCGCGAGGCGATCGTGGCGCTGCGCGCGATCGGCGAGCGGATCGACGACGTCCTGCTCATCACGGAGCTGCGGACCATGGCGGGCGACGACCAGTGGCTCTCCCCCGCCGGAGGCCGCGACAGCGTCGGCGTGCACTTCACCTTCAAGAAGGACCGCGCCGGCGTCGACGCCGTGCTCCCCGCCGTCGAGGGCGCGCTGCTGCCGCTCGGCGCCCGGCCGCACTGGGGCAAGCACTTCCTCGCCGGAGCCGACGAGATCGCGCCGCTCTACCCGCACCTCGAGGAGTGGCGCACCCTCCGCTCCGAGTGGGACCCCTCGGGCCGCTTCGCGAGCGACTTCCTCCGCGACCGCCTGCTCGGCTGAGCGGCACCCGCCCCGCGGGACCAGGCAGGTTCCGCGGGACGGGGCTCACAGGACGCAGCACAGGACGGGGCTCACAGGACGCAGCTCACAGGACGCAGCACAGGACGGGGCTCACAGGACGCAGCTCGCGGGACGCGGCCCACAGGACGCAGCTCGCGGGACGCGGCTCTCGGAACGCCGCTCAGAACAGGCGGGCCGCGTCGGCGGGCTCGACGAGGTCGCGCACCAGCGCCGGGATCCGCTTCCGGAACGGGAAGAACCCCCGCGACGCCGACGGCCACGCCGCACCGTCCCAGCGGCGGCGCACGGTGACGAGCGCGACCCCCTCGTCGGCGAGAGCCGAGCGGAGCGCCTCCATCCGCTCTCCGACGGGCCCGACCGGCGCGTACGGAACGACCACCGTGTCGATCCGCTCGGACACCGCCCAGTCGACGACCGTCGCGGCACGCGCGTCCGCCAGCACCCTCGCCGGCCGACCGCTGGAGTCGGAGGTGCGCTCGGCGGCGTCGGCGAGCGCCGCGGCGGTGAAGGCGGCGACCGCGTCGGAGACTCCGGACGGCGAGCGCCCGCCCGCGTCCCCGGCGACGGCGCACGCCACGAGGCGCTCGGCCAGACCCGGCTGCTCGGCGAGCAGGCTCTCCGCCTCGAGGTCCTCCTCGTGCAGCAGGAGGACGGGGCGGGCGCCGACGGTCCCCACGACGTCGTCCTGCTCGAGCGGTGCCCGCGGCGGGAAGGGCTCCTCGGTGAGCGCGGGGGCCGTGGTGGCGAGGCCGCTCGGCGAGAAGCGCCCCTCCGTGTAGCGCGCGATGTTGGACGCGGAGGCGAGGTAGGTCTTGCCCGGAGTCTGCAGGCCGGCGACCCATCGCCACGACAGGGTGTTGGACGCGGCGTCGCCGTCGAGCAGGTGCCGGTAGAAGAAGTCGGCGCCGAGCTGCCAGGGCAGTCCGAGGGTGAAGATCCAGATGCTCGCGAACCACATGCGGGTGTGGTTGTGGAGGTACCCGGTCTCGACGAGCTCGCTCACCCACGCGTCCATCGCGTCGATGCCGCTGCGTCCGCCGATCGCGTCGAGGTAGCCGGGCGGAGGATCGCCCGCGGAGGAGTCCGCCACCTCGCGGCGGTAGCGGCGCCAGACATCCGGGTTCTGCTCGAGCCAGCCCTTCCAGTAGGTGCGCCAGAACACCTCCTGGACGAACTTCTCCGCGGCGGTCAGGCGGTGCCGCGCGAGGATCGCGGCGACGACCTCCCGCTCGGTGACGAGGCGGTGGCGGAGGTAGGGCGAGAGTCCGGAGACGTTGTCCCGGGACGGTCCGAGGTCGTGGTTGCGGTCGCGGGCGTAGGCGGAGCCGGCGCGGGCGACGAAGTCGTCGAGCGCCTCGAGACCGGCGGCTCTGGTCGGGATGAACATCGCCCCATCATCGGCGTCGGCCCGGTGAGAACACCGGCGGCGGCCTCCCGAGTGCGCTCCGGGGACGGAGGCGCCCGCCGCGCGCTCGTCAACGGGGTGACCGGCGCCTCCGACCCGACGTAGCGTCGGAGGACGAGAGGGAGGCCGCCATGCCCCGCGAGGAACAGATCCCGTCCACCATCGAGCGCTCCGACGAGCATGCGCAGAAGCTCTGGTCGGCCGCGCACGACTCGGCCGTCGACAGCTACGGCGACGGCGAACGCGCCCACCGCACCGCCTTCGCCGCGCTGAAGCACGAGTACGAGAAGGTCGGCGACCACTGGGAGCGCAAGGCCGAGAGCGGCCCCTCCGACTCCCGCGCCGAGGGCCACGGCCGCTCCCCCGGGGGCGAGACGGCGGGCGGAGTGGACGCGAACGCCACGAAGGCGCACCTGATGGACCTCGCCAAGCGCCTGGACGTCTCCGGCCGCTCGCGCATGACGAAGGCCGAGCTCGTCGAGGCCCTGCAGAAGGAGAGCACCCGCCGGACGCGCGACGCGCGGTGAGGATGGGGGCGGGGCCGGGGACAGCCGCCCCGCCCAACCCCCGCCCCGGCCCGCTCAGTCCAGCGCGTCCCTGATGGCCGCCATGCCCAGCTCCAGCTCGGCGAAGGTGGTCGACAGCGGCGAGAGGCCGATCCGGATGCCGTCGGGTCGGCGGAAGTCCGGCACGATCCCGTCCGCCTGCAGCCGCGGGACGAGGCCGGCGAACGACTCGTGCGCGATCGTCACGTGCGAGCCGCGCCGGGCGGGATCGAGCGGAGTCGCCACCCGCACCCCGCGCGGCACCAGCCACGCGTCGGCCAGCTCCAGCGCGTACGCCGTCATCGCCTCCGATTTCGCGCGCACCGCGGGCATGCCGATCGAGGCGATCAGCGCGATCATGTCCTGCATCGCGAGCATCCCCGTGATCGGCGGGGTGCCGCTGAGGAAGCGCCGCATCCCCTCGGCCGGACGGTAGCCGGGTCCCATCTCGAACATGTCGGCGACGCCCATCCAGCCCTGCACCGGCTGCGCGAGCGAGCCCTGGTGCCGGGAGGCGACGTACGCCCACGCGGGCGCCCCCGGGCCTCCGTTCAGGTACTTGTAGGAGCAGCCGACCGCGAGGTCCGCGCCCCACTCGTCGAGCTCGAGCGGCACCGAGCCGACGGAGTGGGAGGCGTCCCAGAGCACGAGCGCGCCGGCCTCGTGCGCCTGGGCGATGATCGCCGCGGCGTCGGCGAGGAACCCCGAGCGGTACGCGACGTGGCTGAGCAGCACCAGCGCCGTCCGCTCGCCGAGCACCGGGGCGAGGTGGTCGGGGCCGACGCCGCTCCCGGGGTCGGAGTCGATCCAGCGGAGCGTGCTGCCGGTCTCGGCCGCGATGCCCTCCAGCACGTACCGGTCGGTGGGGAAGTTATCGGTGTCCACGACGATCTCGTCGCGCCCCTGCTCCGCCTGGCGGGCGATCGCCGCGCGGGCGAGCTTGTAGAGCAGGACGGTCGTGGAGTCGGCGACGACCGTCTGCCCGGCCGCGGCTCCCAGCACCGCGGAGCCGAGGGCGTCGCCGACCTCGAGCGGCATGTCGAGCCAGCCCTCCTCCCAGCCGCGGATGAGGCGTCCGCCCCACTCCTCCTCCGCGAACCGCGCGAGCCGGGCGACGCTCGCGCGCAGCGGCCGGCCGAGCGAGTTGCCGTCGAGGTAGGAGCGGACCTCGGGGGTGCGGACGAACAGCTCGGGGCAGTGCGCGAGCGGGTCCTGGGCGTCGAGCGGATGCATGCCCTCACCCTAGGTCGCGGGCGCCGGGCGCGACGCGTGCCGCCGGGGTCCCGGATGCGTGCCGCCGGGGTCCCTGACGGGTGCCGCCGGGGTCCCTGACGGGTGCTGCCGGGGCCCCTGACGCCGCTCGGACGCCGCCCACTGTCCAGAAGTCGTCGCACTCGGCGTCGACTGCGACAACTCTTGAGCACTCGCGAGCCCTCACCCCGGAGCCTCCCCCCACTGTCCAGAACTCGTCGCACTCGGCCTCGACTGCGACAACTCCTGAGCACTCGCGAGCCCTCACCCCGGAGCCTCCCCCCACTGTCCAGAACTCGTCGTACTCGGCCTCGACTGCGACAACTCCTGAGCACTCGCGAGCCCTCACCCGGAGCCCCTCCCCCCACTGTCCAGAAGTCGTCGCACTCGGCGTCGACTGCGACAACTCCTGAGCACTCGCGGACCCGCGCACTCGAGCCGGTCGCCACTGCTCCGAAGTCGCCGTACTCGCGCTCCAGTACGGCCGCTTCCGCGTGGTCGCGAGCCGCCGGGCCTGTCCCAGCGGTCGTCGCCGAGTGCGCAGAAGTTGTCGCACTCGAGCTCGAGTGCGACAACTCCTGGACAGTCGCGGAAGCCGGAGGAGAACGGAGCGGGAGCCGGAGGAGAACGGAGCGGGAGCCGGAGGAGAACGGACCTCGAGCCGACGAGCGCCCCCGGACCCGCGAGCACGGCCGCGCACCTGGGAAGTCAACGGGCGGACGCCGCGCCCGTCGCCCCGCAGGCGCCCTCCGAGAGCACCGCTCCCGACACCGAGGACGCCCCCACCGGAAGCTGACACCCGACCACTCGCCCCACC
>NZ_PSVU01000085.1:0-5730 GCF_002932515.1 Rathayibacter sp. AY1D5 | reverse complement strand
CTCTCGGCCGACGTTCTGCGCGCGAGCGCGGGGACTACTTGCGGAACATCCGCGCCGTGGTCTCGAAGAGGCCCTTCACGGGGCGCTGCTGCTCGCCCTGCTGGGCGCCGAGGACGATGATGACGGCGGTCAGCACGGGGATGGCCCACTGGGTGACCTTCTGCACGCGGAGGGCCGTAGTCAGCTCCTGCGAGTTCTGCTCCGACGCCTCGGTCACGCCGGGGGCGCCCTCGTCGGCGTGCTTGGCCTGCGTCGCTCCGGCGACCGCGGCGATCACCGAGGCGGCGCCGGCGAGCCCGGTCACGACGGTCTTGACGACGGTGTTCGTGCGGCTCTCCTGCTGGTTGGCCAGGCGGGTCTTGTTGGCGAGGACGAGTCCGATGCCGCCGACGCCGTGGGCGGCGATCGCGGCGAGCTGCACAGGGGTCCAGCGGGCCCAGCCGTTCGAGGAGAGGCGGAGGCGCTCCGCCGGGTCGGACGAGGTGGACGCGGCGCCGTTCAGGCCGACGGCGCCCATGAGCGAGCCGCCGAACCAGGCGGCGGCTCCGAGGTCGTGGAGACTGCGGACGAGGGTGTTGCGGGAGGGCATGTGGGCCTCTTCTCTGCCGGCGGCGGACGCCGGCGGTGGTCGGCTGGTGCGGACTCCTCCGACGCTACGCGCGCCCTGGAACCGCGCACGGGGCTTGACCTCTCCCCCTCCGACAGGCTCCGCTGGAGGTCACCGACCGACCCGGACCGACCGACCCGAGGAGCCCCGCGATGCCCACCGACGACGAGAAGCGGACGACCCGCGACGAGTTCCACGACGCCGTGAACATGACCGCGAAGGAGCTCGAGGAGTGGCTCGGCACCGACGAGTCGAAGGAGGTCGGCCAGAAGCCGGAGGGCGGCGGCGAGTCCGTCGGCCACGAGAGCGGGCGCCGCATCGTCGAGCTTCTGGGCACGAAGCAGGCCGACCTGAGCGAGGACGACTACGCCCACATGACGAAGGTCGTCGGCTACGTGCACCGGCACGCGAAGCAGCGTCCCTCGGGCGATGTCACCGAGACGAAGTGGCGCTACTCCCTGAAGAACTGGGGCAACGACCCGCTGAAGGGCTGACCCGGTCCGAGAGCTGCGCTCAGCACATCCCGAAGAGGTTGCAGAGGGCGCCGCGGTCCTGGATCGACTCCATGCCGCCCGGCTTCTGCACCTTCGGCAGCTCGTAGGAGGCGGCGACCGTCTGCACGCCGGCGGACGAGGCGGCCTGCACGGGAGCGGCGGCAGGAGCAGCGGCGGGAGCGAGGACGGCTCCGAGGGCGAGTGCGGCGGCGGCGAGGATCGGGGCCATGGTCGTTCTCCTGTGATCGAGGGGTGCGATCGGCTCGACCGCTCCACCAGCATGGCGACGCCCCGTCGCACCGCTCCTGTACGAAAGACCAGTCCGCCCTTGTACGGAAGGCCGACGGGGCTCGGAGAAGGCTTCGGTACCCTGGTCCCGTGGTGGGGACGACGCGGTGGACGAACGACGTGCGGACGCTGCCCGGCGGCTGGATCACCCGGTCCCTCCTCCTCGGCTCCTTCACGCTCCTCGTCGTCATCGACCTGATGGGCGGCAGCGTCGACCTCACGTCGGTCCGCGGCTGGATCGAGCTGGCGCTCCCCTACCTGCCGCTCCTGGCGCTGCTCGCCGGCGCGATCCCCGCGGCGGTCTCGCTCTACCTCGTCTACGCCGTCGTCCTGATGCTCGGCGCCCCGCCGCTGCTGCTCGCGGCGCTGATCTTCCCGACCATCGTGGTGGTCGGCTTCGTCACCTTCCTCCTCCCCTGGCGCGCGGGGCTCGTCTTCGTGCTCGGCACCCTCGTCCTCCTGCCCGCGGTGCTGCTCGTCGACCGCGCCATGGGCACGGCCGTCTACGTCCTGGGCGCGTTCGTCCTCTTCGGCGGCACCGCCGGGCTGGGCCTGAACGCCTTCCGGGGCCGCAGCGAGCGGAGCGAGCGCCGGGCCGACCGCATCCAGGAGGAGCAGGCGCGGATCCGCAACGAGGAGCGGACCCGGCTCGCGCACGAGCTGCACGACATCGTCGCGCACGAGGTCACCATCATCGCCATGCAGGCCCGCCGCGCGACCTCGGTCGAGGACCCGGCCAAGACCGAGCGCATCCTCGAGAGCATCGGCGACGCGGCGCAGCAGGCGCTGCAGGATCTGCGGAGCCTCGTGACGCTCCTCCAGGACGAGGACGAGGCAGGCGCTCCCGCCCGCGGCGACTCCGACCTGCTCGGGACCCCGGAGGTCTCGGGCGCCACGACCACCGCTGTCGGCTTCGTCCACGACGTGCGGAACGTCGCCGACGCGATCGAGCGCGCGGGCTTCCGGGTCCGCCTCGATGTGGCGGGCTCCGTGGCGCAGGTGCCCGCGAGCCTCCGCCAGGTGCTGCGGCGCACGGTCCGGGAGCTGGGCACGAACGTGCTCAAGCACGGCGACACCGCCGGTGAGGTGCAGCTCCGGCTCGAGGTGTCGGGGGGCGAGGTGCAGCTGAGCTCCTCCAACGCGATCGCCTCCGCGGCTCCGATCGTCTCCTCGCACCTCGGGATCGAGGCGATGTCGGCCCGCTGCGCCGTCTTCGGCGGGCGGCTGGACGCGGGAGCCCGCGGCGGCCGCTGGACCACGACCATGACCATCCCCCTCGAGGGCCGGGCGTCCGGTGCGCTCGTCGCGGGGGCGACCGACGAAGGACGAGAGCGATGACCCGCGTGCTGCTGGTGGACGACGAATCGATGACCCGCGAGATCCTCCGCGACTACCTCTCGCAGGACCCGGCGATCGAGGTGGTGGGCGAGGCCTCCGACGGGAGGATCGCGGTGCAGCAGGCGGCGACGCTCCAGCCCGACCTGATCCTGATGGACATGCAGATGCCGGTCATGAACGGCGTCGCCGCGACCGAGCGGATCCACGCCGAGCACCCGGGCATCGCGATCCTCGGGCTCAGCACGTTCACCACGGACCGCTACGTCGTCGACCTGCTCCGCGCGGGCGCCTCCGGCTACCTGGTCAAGGACACGAAGCCGCGGGAGATCATCGCGGCGGTGCACGCGGTGCTCGCGGGCGAGTCCGTGCTCTCCGCCGAGGTCACGCGCCACGTGGTGAAGGGGCTCGAGGAGTCGGTGCCGGCGGAGACGGTGCCGGACCCCGATCTGCTCGAGGCGCTCACCGAGAAGGAGCTCGAGGTGATCCGCCTGCTCGCCCGCGGGATGAGCAACCGCGAGATGGCGCAGGAGCTGTTCGTCACCGAGTCGACCGTGAAGGCGCGGTTCGTGAAGGTGATGGAGAAGCTGGGCGTGCGCGACCGGGTGCAGATCCTGGTCTCGGCGATCGAGCACGGGCTCGTCGACCTGGGGACGCGTCCCGGCCGGAGCTGATCGAGCCCGCCGGATTCAGCCCCAGCCGACCACGTCGGCGACGGGCCGCACGAGCCCCGCGACCGCCCGCTCGAGCGCACTCTCGTCGACCGCGGCGAGCGCCGGCTCCGGATCAAGCACCAGGGCGCCGCCCCAGCCCATCACCTCGTACTCCACCAGGGTGCGCGCGAGCGTCTCGGGCGACCGCCAGGCGCGGAGGAGGTTCGCCCGCGCGAACGCGTGCGCGGCGCGTGCTCCCTCCCCGTGCGCGGCGCGGCCGTCGAGGACGGTGCGCAGCACGGTCTCGAGGGTCGGGATGCCCTGGCCGGCCGGGGAGACGACCTGCCAGGTGAGGGAGGGGCGGCTCGAGCGCAGGCCCCGCGCGACCTGGGCGACCGCATCGCCGCCGGCGGAGCGCAGTGCGGCGGGGACGAGCGGCTCGGCCCCCGCGGTGAGGCGGCACAGCGCCAGGAACGTCGCGGCGTGGCCGACCTCGCCGGACGGGTCCGCGCCGGTGACGATCGTGCTCTCGTAGCCCTGCTCGCGGGACTGGTGCAGAGCGCTCGGCAGCGGAGCCGCGGCGGGCACGGAGACGGGCCGGGACGTCTCGCGGACGGCGCGTTCGGGCCCGACCACGGCGAGCACCGGATCCCCGGCTCCCTGGGCGCGCTCGAGCGTCAGGGCGGTCCAGGCCGCGGCGCCCTCCGGAGGGAGCACCGCGGTGAGGCTCTGCGCCCCGGCCGTCGCCGTCCACGCGAGCGAGACCGCTCCGGGGGGAACGGCCGAGCGGAGGCGGGCAGCGCGGTCGGGCCCGTCGTCTCCGGCCGGGTCGCGCCAGCCGAGGGCGACGACGGCGAAGCGGGAGCGCTCGTCGACGACGGCGAGCGGGGGTGCGGCGGTCATGGGCTCCTCCTTCCTGGAGGGGTGGAGGCGGCGGGAACGCCCAGTGCGGCGAAGGGCTGCTCGGCCAGGCGGGCCGCGGCGTCCGCGAGCAGCGGGCGCGGCGGCCGCGCGGCGAGGGAGTCGACGAGCTCGCCCGCGAAGCCGGGCGCACCGCGCAGCAGGGCATCCCGGGCGACGGTGCGGGCCAGACGCTCGTCGTCGTGCACCAGCCGCTCCGCACGCAGCACCGCGCGGTGCCGGGCGTGCTCGAGGGCGGAGTCGTCGCTCACCGCGAGGGCGCGGAGGCGGTGCCACGGATCGACGGGCACGGCGGTGTCGTCGACCAGCACGAAGAGGTCGTCGGCGACGGTGTCGCCCGGGCCGAAGAGTCCGGCGCTCGCGTCGAGTCCGGCCTGCGCAGCGAGCGCCTCGGCGGCGATCAGGTCGCCGAGCAGCTCGTCGGAGACGCGGGTCGACGGCGCGGCGGCGGTCGCGGCGAGCCGGCGGTCGGCGGGCTCGGCGCGGTACTCGGGGCGGGCCGTCCCAGGTGGGACGGCGACCGGTCCTGCCGCGCGATCGGGCGTCTCCGCGAGGGCCGCGACCAGGCGGTCCAGGAGCCGGGCGGGGTCGTCGGCCGTGACGCCGACCAGCACGGAGCCGGCCGGGCGGTAGTGGCGCCTGTGCAGCGCGCGCAGGACGGGCTCGGTCGCGCGGCCCTCGAGGTCGAGGTCGCCGCTGCCGTCGTGCGCGTTCGGGGCGTCGGCCCAGTAGCGGGCGGTCAGGTGCGGCCACGGCAGCACGCCGCCCGGAGCGGGGGCGAGGCGCGCGGCCCGCTCAGAGGCGACCGCGCGGATCTGCTCCGCGATCTGCTCCGGCCGGAAGGCGGGGCGGAAGACCTGCTCGACGAGCCGCTCCGCGATCACGGCGGCCGACCCGGGAGAACCCGTCTCGAAGAACTCGGAGTAGTCGAGGTGCGTGTGACCGCCGAGGACGCCGCCGCTCTCGGCGACGCGGGTCTGCCGGACGAGACCGGCGACCCCCTCACTGTCCTGGTAGACGAGGTGCTCGATCAGGTGCAGCATCCCCTCCTCGCCGTCGCGCTCGTGGCGCATGCCGGCGGGCACGGCGAGGGCGACCGAGTCGTTGCGGACCTCCGGCCGGTGCACGACGAGCGCGCGGGCGCCGGAGGGCAGGGCGGCGGACAGGGTCGGGACGTCGCGGGCGCTCATTCCGCCCGCTCCCCCAGCTGTGCGGCGGACAGGCGCAGCAGCAGCCGCGCCTGATCGCTGCTGGCGCCCCCGGAGCGGTGCCAGTCGACGGCGTGCTGGGCCAGCCGGAACGCGGTGCCGACGCGCAGCAGCTCGGCGTCGTGGTCCTCCTCGAGCGAGAGTCCGCGGCGGAGCACGTCGAGGGCCGGGCGGAGCGCGGGGTGGAAGGCGTGCAGCTCTGCGAGCTCCCCGAGCACCCAGGC